>JAYVQJ010001012.1:0-4270 GCA_043777235.1 Planctomycetia bacterium | reverse complement strand
CCGGCGCTGCGCTGGTCCCACCCTACGTTCGAGCACACCAAACCAGACCGGTTTGCCTGGCTTGACGTTGACCTTGTGAAAAACCTGCCCCACTCCGGCGGCCGCCAACACGGACGGGACCAAATCCTTCTCGCCCATCGAGACTCCGCCAGACAGCACGAGCACATCAGCCTGCAAGCCAAGCACGATTCGCTCAAGCAGGTGTGATCGTTCATCGCGAGCGATCCCCAACGGCACCGGTTCTGCATTCGCGCGGCGAATCTGCGCGACGAGCATCGTCTCGTTCGAGTTCCGAATCTGTCCCGGTCCCGGAGTCTGTTCGATCGGCACGAGTTCATCGCCGGTCGCCAATACAGCAACTCGCGGCCGTCGTCGCGCGAGGATGCTCCAATGACCGAACTCAGCCAGCGCACCCAACTCTTGTGGTCGCAGTTCAACTCCGGTCGCGGCGACCAAGTCACCCTGCTTCGTCGATGCCGCGCGTCTCACGATGTTCGTGCCGATCCTCCACGTCGCGACGTGAGTAGGAATCGAAACGAGAGCCTGCCCCTCGGAGTCATTATGTTGCGACGTGTGTTCGACGGGTACGACCGCCTCGGCCCCGATCGGCAGCGGAGCACCGGTCATGATCTGAATCGCAGCAGCACGATCGAGCTTCGCGACCGGTACTTGGCCGGCAGCAACGACCTCGATCACCGGCAGCGGGTGAGCACAATCGGCGAGTCGCACGGCAAAACCATCGACCAACGACTTGTCGAACGGCGGTGAATCGGCATCCGCGCGAGCATTCTCAGCCAGCATCAAACCAAGCGCATCGGCCAACGCAAACGTTTGCGGCTCAAACGGCTTGGCTTCGCGCAGCACGGCGGCCACGGCTTCGGAGACTTCAATCATGATCGGCAACACTTGTGGAAGAAGAGATTAACGATTGGGCAAAGTGACTCGCCGCACAACTGGCCGACATCAAAACGAACGAACCGATCCAGGCCAACGGTCCCAGACCGAGTTGAAATGGATTGTGCCAGCCAGTTCCCGTTTCAAACAGCACGACCACCGTCACGAGCGCCAGCCCCAACATCAAAGAAACCAAGCCGGCTCGCTCTTTCAGCACGCTGCGAACGAACGGGACGGCGAAGAAGACAAAACCATTTAACAAAGTGACGAGACTGAACACGCACGCCCACAACAACGTCTTTGGATCGAAGCCCTCAAACAAAAATTGCACGCACGCGACGAACGCACCGAGCGGAGCCCAAGCCAGAACCCAACCAAGAATGATGCCTTCACCCTCGGAATCAATCCGCAAACTCCACGACAACACGAACAGCAACAGCGATCCGCGAAGCAACCAGTGCGAGGCGCTGCGAAGGACTTCGTGCATCTGTCGCCTCGACGATCAAATTCTACTGTGCATCAATCGCAAGCCACGTGCCGGCGAAGTGTAGCAACGATCGACAGTCCCCAGGCGATCGGTGCCCACACGCCGAGCGAAAATAAGTCCACGCCCGCATGAGTCGCGCTCGCCGCCGCAAAGCCGATCAGAATGCTCAGCAGCAACAGTCCCTGAGACAGCCACCACGCCGCGCGATCGCGTGTCGTCAGCCCCGCAGCGAGTCCAAGCGCGAACAGCACCATCGCGAAATCCCATAGCGGTCGCCAAGTCGACAGTTCAACTCGCATCGGACGCCTCCGAATTCGTTGGGGCCAAAACTGCCTTCTCAGGACTTGCTCGGCACGACGCTGACGCGATCACGACGAGTAACAGCGCTCCGAGTCCCAACGCGACACCCTGCTCATGCGATGCGACGTTCGCCACACGCTGAATCGATTCGTCGTCCCCCGGTTTTGCGATCCAACCGGTTCGCTCCCAAGCATCGCGCAGGGCGGTCGCTCGCGGCCACGCCGAGTATCGCGGGCTGCGCGTCTGACGTTGTGTTTCGTTTTCAATGACGTGCTGCCACGTTCCAAGTAACAGCAGCAACATCGCCGCAGACACAATCAGCACGAGCACAGGTTCACGCGGTCGATCTTCCACGTTGACGTCGCGTGTCCGAGTCAATCGCCACATGGCCAGCCCGCCGCCAACGGCAAGAAACGCCAGCAACAGCAAGACCCACTCCCAAGCCAAAGCGGCGGCCAAGGCAACCGCGCCGCAAACGGCCGCGATCGCGAAGTCTCGCGTTCGGCGCGCGGCGGAGAATCCGACGACCGCTTTCACGGCGGCCACAATCCCCAAACCACAAGCGATCGCGAGCGTGCCGCTCAGCCAAGTACTCGGACGTACGTCCGATGGCAACGACGTCACGCCAGAGATCCAACGAGACAACAGCAAGCTGACGGAGAGTCCTAACAGCACATGCCCTGCAACATCGAGTCGAAACGCACGTCGTGCATTCGAGACCTCAGCAACAGCCATGCGAAGAACGAGAACCGCAGCGACACCGAACGACACGATGCCGGCAGTGATCCCATCGAACAGCGGCTCGCCCATCGTTTGTACCTCGGAGAACTGCGGTGATTCGCTCGAATTCGGAAGTCGGTCTATCGGAGTCGTCTAGGAATCGCAACCTGTCGGACAGCATCCGAATCGGCGATGCCCCAAACGTAGACCGGTCACTCCGTGACCGGAATGTTCGAGTCACGGAGTGACTCGCCTACTTTTCGCCGCGCTAGAACAATCGCAATTGGCCGGAGCTTGGTGTCGGAGGCTTGAAGAATTTCGTTTCCAGCGGCGGAACTTTTTGGTCGAGACTGTATTTCTTTGCGAAGACTCGAAAGGTCTGAGCGATCTGATCGGCGATCTGTCCTTCGCCGAGTCGGCGAGTACCGAATTGCGAATTGTTCATCGCACCGTCACGGCATTGCCGGATTAGCGATTCGATTTTGTCCTTCTTGGACGGCAATGCCTTCGCGAGCCAATCCGTGAAGACCGGCCGCACCGTCAGCGGCAATCGCAGCAGAACATACGACGCCATCACCGCACCGGCCTCTTTCGCCGCCTGCAAGATGGCAGGAATTTCAACGTCGTTCAGGCCGGGAATCACCGGGCCGATCATCACGCCGGTTTCGACTCCGGCCGCGGACAATTCCGCGATCGTGCGCAGCCGTGCGGCGGGCGAACTGGTGCGCGGTTCGAGTGTTCGAGCCAGCTCGGCATCGAGCGTCGTCACGCTGAGCATCACGCGCGCGGTTCGTCGTTCGGCCATCGGTTGCAGGACGTCGAGGTCGCGAGCAATCAGTGCGTTCTTGGTGACGATACCGATCGGCTGACCGCATTCGGCCGCGACTTGCAGACAGCGGCGAGTCAGCTCGAATCGCCGCTCGATCGGTTGATAGCAGTCGGTCACTCCGGAGAACGCGATCCACTCCGGTTGGTATCCGTCGCGAGCCAACCAATCACGCAGCAATTCCGGGGCACGTTCTTTCACGAGGATGCGGCTCTCGAAATCGAGTCCGGCATTGAAGCCGAGATATTCGTGCGTCGGCCGAGCGTAACAGTACGCGCAGCCGTGTTCGCAACCGCGGTACGGGTTCACGCTATAGCGAAACGGAATGTCGGGGCTGTCGTTCTCGCTGACGATCGACCGCGAATGATCGACCAGAAACTGCGTCTTCACCGGTCGCTCGTCGAGCGACTCCTCGTCGGCGAAGTGCTCGAAGTCTTTCTCGGCATGAATCGCCTCGAAGCGATTCGGCGGATCAGCCTGAGCACCTCGGCCGTGACGTTCGAGCGACATGATCGTGTCTCCGTGCGAACAGGAGTGATGGGACACGGATCACACGGAAGACACGGAGCTTTGCGGAATGAGTGCACCGTTTCCGTGTTCTCCGTGTCGTCCGTGTCCAATCTGGCGACGACGAACGGACACAAGTATTCTGTCGCCAATCCGTTTTCCCGCTCTGGATCTTCACGAGGCTCAGCATGACTTACAACAACGTCGTTATCACGGTCAAAGACGAACAAGACGTTCCCGAAATTCGTTCCCTGCTGCTGGAGCAAACGCGGCTGTCGCGATTGGAACCCGGCTGCGAGCGGTTTGAACTGTATCAATCGCAGACCGACGCGAGAGTTTTCATTCTGGTTGAACGCTGGAGTTCTCCGGAGGCTCTCGACCAACATCGGCTCGCAAAGGCGTATGTTGAAATCTACAAGCCGAAGGTGTTGCCGAAAGTCGATCGCACTCCGTATCCGTGCAATCTGCTGGAGCCATCGACGTGAGATGCGTCGCGATGACAACTCATCGGCATTCCGAGAATTAGCCGCGCGGCG
>JAYVQJ010001011.1:0-4279 GCA_043777235.1 Planctomycetia bacterium | reverse complement strand
TTTCGCGGCGCGTCGCTCGGCGATCATCTTTTTCAGAGCGGCTTGCTTGTCCGGCGACCGGTCGCGGCCGAGTCGTTTAGCCTTGCCCGTCGCCGACGTTTCTTCCGCCGGGGACCAAGAAGTACCGAGACCACATGCCACAAGTCCCATAATCAGAAGAGTCCAAAGTCTGCATTGCCAACCGAGTCGCGTCAAAAAGGTTCGCATCGGAAGGGCCTTTCGGTCAGAACGGGATTTGCCGAAGCGGAGAAAAGTCCTGTGAACTCTACTTCCGAATCGGCCGACTGAACAATCAGGATGAAACCCCACAGTCTCCTGGAAGGTTTCGTTCCATTTCCCACGGAAAATAAGGCTGGCCGACCGTTGTCAACGCCAGTAGCATACCCACCGAAATAACGTCTGCCGCCTCACGGCGGGACCATGCGTGCGAGTCCGGACCAACTTGGACTTTGAAGTGACACCAGCGGGCCGGTGCTTTCAAAGTGGATCGCGAGCTTGGCAGCCTTCTTCATTGAGGACTTGCTATGCGCATTGATTGGCTCGCCCGGATCAGAATCCGGTGCTTGAAAACTCGTCGGCGGCGAACGGTCGTCAATTGCGTCCAGCAATTGGAAGGCCGTGCGTTGTTGTCGACGTTCGTGGTGAACAGCACGCTCGACACGGCTGATGTGACTCCCGGTGACGGTATCGCGGCGGATGCGGCCGGGAACGTGACTCTACGAGCGGCAATTCAAGAAGCGAACGCTCTCGTCGGCGGTGACACGATTACATTGCCCGCCGGCACATACTCCCTGTCGTTGTTCGGTGCCGACGAGCAAGCGGCAGCAACCGGCGATTTGGATCTGACCGACGGCATAACGCTGACCGGCGCAGGAGCCGCCGATGTGATCATCAATGGTGCCAATCAAGATCGTGTCTTCGACATCATGGCAGGTGTCCACGCGAAAATTTCTGGCGCGCGAATCGTGGGTGGGTCGGCGATGCTGTCTCAGGAGGACGGTGGCGGGATTCGCAATCGGGGAATGCTGACGCTGCAAGATGTCGTGCTCATAGGCAACTCCGCCGCGGGTGGCGGCGGCGCAATCGCCAGCTACGGCGCGAGCAGCACATTGACGATCAGCGGCACGACCTTCGACAGCAATTCGTCGAATGGACCGTTCGGCGGCGGAGCACTGCTCAACAGCAGCGCGTCGACGATCACCGACAGCATGTTCAAGAGCAACTCGTCGTCGTTCAGCGGCGGCGCGATCGTGAATTCCAGTGGCGGATCGCTCACGCTCTTGCGAACGACGGTGAAAGCCAACGGCGTCGGCTTGGGGAATCGAGGAGGTGGAATCTTCAACTCCGCGACGCTCATCGTGAATTACAGCACGATCTCCGGGAACTCGGCATCGCAAGGAGGCGGAATCGCGAACATGACATTGTCGGGCGCACCGTCGCTGACGATGTTGTTGACGACGATCTCAGGGAATACGGCGTCCGATCGTGGTGCCGGAATCTACAACGATTCGGGAGCGACTGTGCTCATCACCGACAGCACGCTTTCCAACAATTCGTCCGCGGCTGAGGGAGGCGGAATCTACCGTCTCGGAATGGTCACGATGGGCGGATCGATCCTCGCCGGGAACAATGCGGGGACAACCGGAGCGGACATTTACGGCGTTCTCACCAGTCAGGGACACAACCTGATTGGTTCGACAGCGGGCGGCTTTGGATTTCGTTCGGACGATATTCAAAATCAGAACGCGCATTTGGGAGCGTTGCAGGACAACGGCGGGCCCACGTTCACGCACGCGCTGCTGCTCGGAAGCCCGGCGATCAATGGCAACACTCCACTGACTTCTACCACCAATGACCAGCGTCTCTTACCGCGGCCGGCCGACGCCAACAACGCGGACATCGGAGCCTATGAGGCTCAACCGACGATTGTGACTCTGCCACCCGGTGCGACCAATGTGACGATCACGCTCAACGGGTCGAACATCGACGTCACCGACAACACGACCGGGACAGTGATTCTCACACAGCCGGTCAATCCGGTGACTCCGCTCGTGATCACGGGCACGTCGTCGGACGACACCGTGACGATCGACTTCTCCGGAGGCAATCCGATCCCAGCCAGCGGGGCGATCTTCAATGGCGGAGGTTCGAGCGGTTCCGGCGATCAACTGATTCTGTCCAACGGCACGTTCGACAGCGTGACGCACGTCTTCTTCGATGCGTCGAGCGGCAAGATCACGATGCAGATCGGGACAACAATCTCCGTCCTCAACTATCAGGCAGTGACGTCGGCGATCATCGACATGCTGACGGTCACGAATCGCACTTACCAGTTCGGGACGAATTCGGACAACGTCACGCTCGCAGATAACGGGGTGCCGAATAACGGCGTGTCTCGGCTTTCGAGTGTCTCGACGAGTACGCCGGTCGAGTTCTTCGCGCCGTCGACTTCGCTCACGATTTCGGCCGGTGACGGGAATGACACGGTGACTCTGGCGGCGGTCGATTCGTTGTTTGCCGCGTCGTTGTCGGTGACTGGTGACAACGGCAACGATTTGCTCGATGCCTCGGCGCTGGCGATGAGCGTTTCGCTGCAAGGCAATGTCGGAGCAGACACGCTGAAGGGCGGCTCTGGAAACGACAATCTGAATGGCAACTCGGAAGACGACTCGATCGACGGCGGAGCCGGTAACGACTCGATTCAAGGCGGAGCCGGCAACGACGTCTTGGTCGGAGCGGCCGGGAACGACACAGTGGCTGGACAAGGGGGCGACGACTCGGTGAGCGGCGGCCTTGGCAATGACGTGCTCGATGGCGGCACGGGTACTGGCGACGTGCTCGTCGAGTCCGCTGACGCGAATATGACGCTGACGAACACGCAACTGTTGGGAATCGGCACCGATACGCTGGCCGGGTTCGAGTCCGCGAACCTCACGGGAGGAACCGGCAACAATACGCTTATCGCAACGGCGTTCTCTGGCCCCGTGACGCTCAACGGCGGAGACGGCAATGACACGCTGCTCGGAGCGACCGCGTTCGTGAATCTGCTCAACGGCGGCAACGGCGACGATTCGCTCAAGGGAGGCAACTTCAAGGACACGTTGTACGGCGGTGCCGGCAATGACTCACTGCTCGGCATGGGGGATAACGACAAGCTCTTCGGTGAGGACGGAAACGACACACTGCTGGGGGGCACTGGCAACGATACGCTCGACGGCGGTTTGGGAACCGGCGACCTCGTCGTCGATTCCGGCAACGTCAACTTCACGCTGACGAACGCACTACTGACGGGCAATGGCAGCGACGTGTTGGTCGGCATCGAAACCGCTCAGCTCACCGGCGGGATCAGCAACAACAAGTTGGATGCGAGTGCGTTCACGGGCAACGTCACCTTGATTGGCGACGCGGGCAATGACACGCTCATCGGTGGTTCTGGAAACGACTCGTTACGAGGCGACGTCGGCAATGACTCGCTCAAGGGTGGAGATGGCAACGACTCGCTCAACGGTGGCAACGACACGTTGGTCAGCGGTCTGGATAACGACACGATCAATGGCGGCAACGGCAACGACACGCTGATCGGAGGCATTGGCAACGACGCGCTCTCTGGGTACGCCGGCAACGATGTGCTCAATGGCGGAGCCGGCAACGATACGATGTACGGCGGCGACGGCAATGACATGCTCTTAGGAGGAGCCGGTAACGATATCTGTTTGGGAGGAAACGGCGACGACACGCTCAACGGACAGGGCGGAACTGACAAGCTCAGCGGCGACGCGGGAGTCAACGTCTTCATCGACATCGCCGACCGCGTGGAAGGTTTCGCCATCAATCCGTTGCCGTCTTGGGTCAACGCGACGTAATCCAATCACTCTGCCCGGTTCGCCGATTCGGCAATCACCAGTGATTTGAATGACCCGACACGCCACTTTCTCCAAATAGTTCTTGGCGTTTTGAGCGACACGGATAGACTGATCTCAGTGACCAACGAATGCCCTCCCCTTTACGAAGGGGTGATGACTTCAAAGTCAAAAGGAGGGATGCCATGTCAGAACCGCCTGGCCAGCGTGAGAGTCGCTCCAAGGAAGCAGCGGCTCACTTCAGCGGAAACAAGGATCGGCTTCGTCACGTTTCATCACTTTGATCCCGTCAGGCTTCCCAGCCTGGCGGGTTTTTCTTTTGGCTCTTCCGGTGTTGCGGGGAGGCAAGGTTCAAAGCCACAGATGAAACACGGATTGAACACGGATCAGGAGAGCGAACAAGGCAAGGAAGAAAAGAG
>JAYVQJ010001010.1:0-4280 GCA_043777235.1 Planctomycetia bacterium | reverse complement strand
CGCTTTGGACCTACTTTTTCGCTCATGGCATCTGCGTTAGCAGCCAGTCTTCCAGGATCACTTCTTGAATGAACGGAGCTCGCAGCAGGTTCGTCTTTGACGACATAAGCTTCGTCAGCCACGGACGGCGGACCATGCGTGAGACGGCTCGCCGACCCATTCCGGCCCAGGTTTTTGCGGCGAGTTGCTGCTGCACGTTCTGGCTGATGCGCTGCATCGTCGCAGGGATAATGTTGGGGCCTGGACCAACGTGAATCAGAAGCTCAACGCCGGAGGAGATCGTTTGCTCGACGACGTCCCACAGACGCTGCGGCTCGTCGACCCAGCGATTCAGGATTTCACGGCTGTTGATGTCGGTGTAACCCAGCGAGCCAGTCACGCACGACAAGATGTTCGGCTGCGGTGCCGTGAAGCCACCGGGCATCCGCTCCATCATCACCGCCGCTCGGTCGGGGATATGTTTCTGCCGCGTGATATGGGTGTGAATCGGCGGCCAACGGTCTTTGTTCTCTTTGACGTTCGTCCCTTTCGCGAAGCGCCCTTTCACGGCGGCCTTTAGTTCGTCGAGCGTGTCCCGTTGCCCAAGGACCAGCACCGTGTTCGGCGAAAGATACGACGAAATCGCAATCGTCCCTTGACCCTTGTTCGTGATTTCCAGACAGAGCCGCTCGACGGCCGAGAATTCCATCTCCGGCCCGCGTGAGAAGACGATCCCCATCCGCACGTCTTCCGCTTGCGAAACAATGTCGTCCGACAGTGCCAGCAGTGGAGTCAGCACCGCTTCGATCGAGTACACCCCCGACGCGACCAGCGCGGCCACTTCACCCAGGCTGTATCCAAGGGCCAACAGCGCCGCGCGATACTCGATGCCGAAGAACTCGTACAACAGTTCGAGCTGAGCCATCTCGACGGAAACGATCAACGCGATCGACTCGCCATAATCGGCAAGCGTCTCGGCCTTCTGCTCGCGGACGCGCGCCACCAAATCCACTTCGCGGCCTAAAACGTCACTGGCGATCGCCGATGCGCCAAGCAAATGCTTCTCAACCGTCGGCCCATAAATTTGATGAGCCAGTAACTCAGGCGTCTTGCCGAGATTCGACTGGTCGAACCCACGAAATGCAAAACCCGATCGACCCAGCAACTCTTTGAACTGGTCCGGCGTGTGCGTCAGGTTGTCGTCGCTCTTGGCGTCGTCCATGAGTTTCTCCCTGGATGCCTCCAGCCTAACGCAGTCGACGTCGTCCAGCCAAAGAGTGGCCCATGAGAACAAACCCGCGAATTAGGAAAGGGCGGAGATAATGGGGCCGAGAAAGGCGGAGAAAGTGGACTCAGCCCTTATTTCGATTTCAACACCGGAGCGAAGCGCGGCGTCAATAACAGGGCTGCGTCTTCGTTTGCCCCCCTGCTATTCGGCGAGCCGTGCTGCGTCAGCTCCCAGACGTGTCACGTTCCAAATTCGTCCGAGAGCTAACGCTCAATAGCTCGCCTGAAACCAGCAACGTGGCCGGCACTGCTCGTTGGCAAGTTCTCGACGGGACGATCGTTTGCTTTCTCCAACGGCGCGAACCATTCCGGTCGGAAAGTACAACGAGGTTCAGTGATCTGTTGGAGAACACCAAGAAGGATTGCGTATGCAGGACGATGAACAGGAAATCCGGCGGCTCGTCTCGACCTGGATGGCGGCCAGCAAAGCGGGAGATACCGCGAAAGTCTTGTCGCTGATGTCGGACGACGCCTTCTTTCTCGTACACGGCCGACCGGTCATGCGCAAAGCCGATTTCGCGGAGGCATCGCAGGCTCAAGCTGGCCCCGATGCTCCGAAATTCGACGGCACCAGCGAGATTCAAGAAATCAAAATCCTCGGCGACTGGGCCTTCCTATGGACCAAGCTCACCGTCGTCGTGACACCGCCCGACGGCGCTCCCCCCATGACGCAAGCCGGTCACACCTTGAGCATCCTCCACAAGCAAAATGGCAAATGGGTGCTCGCGTGAGATGCGAATCTGCTGGCTCCTGTGCCGAGCCAACACAAGGTCGAGAGTGCAAAGTGAAGAGTGGCGAGTGCAAAGTGAAAAATGATTGTCACTCCTGTGCTTGACCTTTTGCACTTTGCACTTTGCACTCGCCACTCTTCACTTTGCACTGCGTCTCCTCCGCCTGTCACACACCAGTCGAGTTGGGCGAACGGCGTCAGCCCCCGGACGTCTCACGTTCCGAATTCGTCCGGGAGCTAACGCTCGCTCACCGGCTCGCCTGAAACCAGCAACGCTGCCGGCACTGCTCGTTGGCAAGTTCTCGACTGGACGATAGCTTGCTGCCCAGCCTCACCAATCGCGAATCGTTTCGGTTGGTAAATGCAACATACGATTCCCTGAACTGTGAGTTCGCGATGACTTTTCAACCGATCGACATATCGACGTTGAGCGAAATCAAAGCAACATTCGCAACGGCGGAACATCCTGAGACCTACTCCACCGTCCTTCTCGCGACATTTCGCGGCCATGCGTCTAATTCACATGAATCTTCGTTTCGACACATCAAAATCATGATGGCCGGCAACATGGTTGCCGCCGTCCCCGATGCCATCATCCTCGACTTCTCGAATCTGAAGTACGAATGGGGTGATGAAATGGCAGACGTTCTTTTTTATTGCTCAAATCATCCGATCGAAGCATGTCAGAGGATTCCTGTCGTCGTCATCACATCCGAACTCAATCGGGAAGGCCTGACGTCGCTCGTTCGTGACGAAATGAGGGAGACTCCAGACGATTGGCTCACCAATTCCCTTGAAGACGCGATAAGCACCATTGAGCGACTGCGTCGCGAAATAAGGATGTCAGTAATCGTTGACAAAAATCGGCGTTGGTTCGACCAGGAGATTTCCTAGTTGATGGCAACCGTCAGCATAGGAACCTCAATCGTCAGCTACTTGCGGCAATGTTCCAACTCGCTGGTCGTCTCACGGAGCGATGACTACTACTTTCGCTTGTCACGGAGTCAAAACTGATGGCGATGCACCTCGAAGCTCGTGGGCTGATTTCCGATGCGGCACTGCGGTCCGATGCCGAGCGGATCAGTTATTTCACCGCGTTGTGTCCGCTGCGATCGGGGACGATTCTGGCGGGGTTTCAAGTGGGGCGGGCCAAGCATGGGCCGGACAATACCATTGGCCTGTGTCGTTCGACCGACGGCGGTGAAAGTTGGACCGCGATCCCGGTTCGGTTTGAGACTCGGCTGGGGAGAACTCCGGGGTCGCTTGCCGGGGGCGAGATGGTCGAAGTCGCTCCGGGGCGCGTGCTGTTGTTCGCGACGTGGTTTGATCGCAGCGACCGCGAGCGACCGCTGTTCGATCCCGTCACCGAGGGCATCTTGCGCAGCCGAGAACTCATGGCCGTCTCGAATGACGAAGGCTTGACCTGGAGTGCGTGGCGCGAGTTGCCAATTCCGGGCCTGACCGGATGCGCGATGTGCGGTCCGGTTACGCTGTGGTCGGATGGAACCATCGCGTTCGCATTCGAGAGCTTCAAAGAGTTCGACGATCTCAAACCCGCGCGACATGCCGCATGGTTGTTGATCTCGCGGGACGGCGGCGAGACGTTCGATCCGCCGTGGCGAATCGCTCAGCATCCCGAGCACTCGCTGTATTATTGGGATCAACGGTTGTGCGCGACTGCGACGCCCGGCGAATTCATCGCACTGTTTTGGACGCACGACCTCGCAGCGAAACGCGATCGCCGAGTGCATTTTTTGCGAGCGTCGATTCATGACGCTCAGCCTCTGCCGTTACCGACTGAGACGACGCTGCCCGGTCAAATCGCCGCGCCAGTTTTGCTCGAAGACGGTCGTTTGTTCGCCTTCGTCGTGGACCGAGATCAGCCAGGAACGCTGACGTTGTGGCAATCACCGGATGGCGGCGTTACTTGGCCGAACGATGCGCGGCTGGTCGTCCATCAGCAGCAGGAACTGGCGAAGTTGTCTCAAGGCCGCGAACACATCGACTTCGCTCAGTATTGGGAAGACATGGGCAAATGGACCTTCGGCCATCCCGCCATTCGACGACTATCCGATGATCGGTTGTTGTTGGCGTTCTATGCCGGCTCACCAGAGCGAATGAGCATTCATTGGGCGCGAGTGCGAGTCTGAGTTTGATGTCGAACCAAGTACTCGAACTGAGCGGTCTCTGATACCGATCGCAGAAAATAACTGCGCTGTGTGAAGCGTTCGGCTCATCACGCGGAGCGATGATGGCTACGTAGCCGTCACCGCTCCGCGTGACG
>JAYVQJ010001009.1:0-4280 GCA_043777235.1 Planctomycetia bacterium | reverse complement strand
CCATCCCTTCAGGATGAAGCGCATGGCGACAGGACGTTCGGCGAACTCACTCCCCCGAGGTTCCTGATGAACCATTACCCTTGGATTGGATCACTCGCCACGCAGTGCGGGCCGAACGTCTTCTTCAGCACGATGTGCGTCGGCCAAAAGATCACGACCGGCAGGCCCACCAGCATCAGCCCCAAGTAAACGAGCGGCGGCATCCACTGCTGCGGTTGATCGCTCGCCAAGCCGTGGACGTAGTTGATGTTGACCGGCAGATTCGGATTATCCTTCGGAGCCGGCGGGGGAGGCATCAGGAAATAGCCGATCAAGATCAAGACCCAGGCCAATGCTCCCCAGGCAATGAAGGCTCGGCGATCGTATTGCAGTCGCCAGACCAGCCAGACGATCAAGATCGGCAGCCAGAAGTGGAAGAAGGACAGCGCTCGCGTGAAGAACGGGATCTTCTCGTCGAACATGTAGCCCGTCATGCCGGTCATCGACAACCCGACGCACTCGGCGAGGAAATCGACCATCCACAACAACTGCGGAGCCAGAATCCCCACCGCCGGCATCGACGCCAGCAGTGAGCACTCGGTCCACACTGCCGCGAGCGTGAAGAACACGGCCACATCGCAGAAGTACAGGAAGTTGGTCGGCCCGTAGTCTCGCCAATAGACCGGCACCAGTACGCAGACGAACGCCGTGTAAAAAAGCTTGACCCACACAGGAATTCGCCGAGCTGCCGATCCGGAAGCGACTACTGGTTCGGAGTTCGTCATGGATTGCCACCGTGATCGCGTTCGAGGGGATTTCGTCGTTCCGTGGCAACGTAGAAGTCCGGCCGCAGAGTCGCAACACCGGCCGACGGCGTTATTCTGTCGCTGTATTTGAGCCACTCAGCTTGAGGACGACATGAGCCAGCCGCAGGAGACGACATTCGCCACACCGATCGCACCGCGAAATCTCACGCCGGCGATGGAACGATATCTCGAAGTGAAGCGACAGAATCCCGGTTCGATCCTGTTGTTTCGGATGGGGGATTTCTACGAGCTGTTCTTCGAGGACGCCGTCGTCTCGTCGAAAGTGCTGGGACTGACGTTGACCAGTCGAGACAAAGGCTCGCCGAACCCGATTCCGATGGCGGGGTTTCCGTATCACGCGCTCGAAGGCTACTTGCGAAAGCTGATCACCGCCGGGCATCGCGTCGCGGTTTGCGAGCAGATGGAAGATCCAAAACTCGCGAAGGGAATGATCAAGCGCGAGGTCACGCAAGTCGTCACGCCCGGCACGCTGACCGACGAAGCGTTGCTCGATCCACGCGAATCGAATTTCCTCGCCAGCGTTTGGCCGAGCCGATCGGGACTGGTTGGCCTCGCGTGGCTCGAAGTCTCGACCGGGCGATTCGTCACAACAGATCTTGAACCGGCGCAGCTTGCCGACGAATTGGCTCGCATCCGCCCGGCTGAGTGCATTCATCCGGAGCATCTCGCCAACGACGAACGGTTGCGGCCTGTGTTCGCGCGAACGGGACTGCTGGCGACGCCGCGCGCTCCGTGGTGTTGGGCCGAGGAACCGTGTCGCGCCGCGTTGCTGAAACACTTCGGCACAACGACGCTGGATGGTTTCGACATCGACGGCGATTCAGCGGGAGTGACGGCGGCGGGAGCGTTGCTCGAATACGTCCAAGAGATGCAGAAGTCCTCGCTGGCTCACATCGCGCGATTGGAGCCGTATCGACGTGGCTCGGCACTGATCATCGACGAGGCGACGCGAGCGAGCCTCGAACTGACTCGCACGATCCGCGAAGGGAAGCGCGACAACAGCCTGTTGGCGATCATCGACGAAACGGTCTCGCCGATGGGAGCACGGCTGCTGGCCGAGTGGCTCTCGAATCCGCTGACTGACATCGCCGCGATCAATCGCCGACTGGACTCGGTCGAAGAACTGAGTGGCGACACGATGTTCGCTCGCGATCTGCGAGAGATCCTCGCGGAGACTTACGACCTGCAACGACTCACCGCGAAAGTCGCGACCGGTCGAGCCTCGCCGCGTGACTTGTCGAGCCTCACACGCTCGCTGGCACTGTTGCCGAGGTTGAAGGCGAAGCTCGCGGGCCGGAAGTCGGAGCGGTTGCAACAACTCGAAAGCAACCTCGATCTCTGTGCCGAAATTCGAGCGGACATCGACGCGACGCTCGTCGATGAACCGCCGCTGCTGACGACCGACGGCGGAGTGATTCGTCCGGGCTTCAACGCGACGCTCGATGAACTGCGTGACCTCGCTCGCGGCGGCAAAGAGTGGATCGCGAGATATCAAGCGAAGGAATCCGAACGGCTCGGCCTGCCGAATTTGAAAGTCGGTTTCAACAAAGTCTTCGGCTATTACCTGGAAGTGACCGCTGCTCAGGCCGCGAAGATTCCGCCGGAATACATCCGCAAGCAAACGCTCAAAAACCAAGAACGCTTCATCACGCCAGAGCTGAAGGAATACGAAGACAAAGTCCTCCGCGCCGAAGAACGAGCGACGTCGCTCGAACAAGAGCTCTTCAACGCTCTGCGAGAACGAGTCGCGACCGCGACCGCTCGGCTCAAACAAACCGCCGACGTGTTGGCCGAAGTGGATGTCCTCGCCGCGCTCGCGACACTCGCCGTCAAACAAGGCTACTGCCGTCCGCAATTGACCACCGATCCGATCCTCGACATCCGCGAAGGCCGGCATCCGGTGCTCGACAAGCTCATGCCCGCCGGTTCGTTCGTGCCGAACGATGTGCGGCTCGGCCAACGTAGCCCTCACGCTCCGCGTGAGGAAAGCCGTCGCGCAATCGACTCCCAATCCTCCAACGGTTTTCAACCAAAACCCGATGCCTACTCTGCATCCATCGCTGCGATGAAAACAGAGGCCGCGGCTGCGAGTCCGGCAATCGTCTCGCGGAGCGAGACGGCTACGTTAAACGCATCCGGCCGCGTGCAGCTCATCACCGGTCCGAACATGGCCGGCAAGAGCACCTACATCCGGCAAGCCGCGTTGTTGACGATCATGGCTCAGATGGGAAGCTTCATTCCGGCCAGCGAGGCACTCATCGGCATCGCCGATCGCATCTTCGCGCGTGTCGGTGCGAGCGACGAACTCAGCAAAGGTCAGAGCACGTTCATGGTCGAGATGACCGAGACCGCTCGCATCTTGAATTCGGCGAGCGACCGCAGCCTGGTCATCCTCGACGAGATCGGCCGCGGTACCAGCACCTACGACGGCATCTCGCTGGCGTGGGCGGTTACCGAATTCCTGCACGATCAAATCCGCTGCCGCACGCTGTTCGCCACGCACTACCACGAACTGACCGAGCTGACCAAAACGCTCCCCGAAACCAGCAACTGGAACGTCGCGATTCGCGAGCACGGCGACGACATCGTCTTCCTGCACAAGATCGTGGAAGGCCCCGCCGACAAGAGCTACGGCATCCACGTCGCCAAAATCGCCGGCCTCCCGCGCGACGTCGTTGAGCGTGCGACCGTGATTCTCGCCCAACTCGAATCCGACCACATCGACGAATCGGGCAAAGTCAAAATCCCTGAACGCAAAACGAAATCGCGCGATCGTCAACTCTCACTGTTCATTGAGCCGGATCATCCGGTGATCGAGAAACTCAAGTCGCTCGACATCGAACAACTCACGCCACTCGCGGCATTGCAGAAGCTGAACGAGTTCCGACAAGAACTGGCGAAGTGACCGCGTCAAGGAGTGGCGATGCCGACCACGGTTCTCGCCGCGATGTTGAATGACTTCTTAGGGCGCGCTCTCATGCCGCCTAACGCCCAAGGTAACCCGGCGGCGGCCAAGAACCGTTGATTCCAAAACCCGCCCGATCCGCCGCTCGGGTTGACCGCCTTGATACTCATCATGGCCTCCTGGGTTGGAGGCAGTTGTCCTAACTTTTGAGGCGATGCCTGGAGGCTCGCAAGCTGGATTGCGTGAATCCAGCGTGCGTGACGGGATCAACCGCGTCTTCTGCCAGGAGACCGATGATGAGGTTCTACCAAAAGTCGCACGGATTCTATTGTGGGATTGATTTGCACGCCAGAACCATGCACGTCTGCGTGGTCGATGCCCAGGGGGAGACTCTCGAGCATGAGAACTTGCCCTGTGATGCGGGGCGGTTGCTGAAGTTGCTCGCGCCGTATCGGGAACAAGTTGTCGTCTCGTGCGAGTGTCTGTTCGCGTGGTATTGGCTGGCGGATTGGTGTCGCGAGCAGGGAATCCCCTTCGTGTTGGGGCACGCGCTGTACATGAAGGCGATT
>JAYVQJ010001008.1:0-4282 GCA_043777235.1 Planctomycetia bacterium | reverse complement strand
CCGGTCACGGAGTGACCGGGCTATTTTGCGGCTTCGCCACGCTCGGGAGGACTCGTAGAGTTCGTGATGACCGAGCAAACTCGCCCGCCGTGGGTGTCGTCCGAGAGGCTGTGGTCAGTCCAACATCTCGCCGATATCCTGCCGCGAAACTTCTGCACTCAAATCACCAAAAGGACTTCCAGGATGAGTACGCCGCTGCAATCGTTGATCGACTCAGGCACGAAGCTTTGGTTGGATAGTATCGACCCCGATTTGGTCCGGTTGAATCGCGAACAAGGAGCGACCGGAGCGACGTCGAATCCAATCATCGTCTCAGATCTCATCAAGACGGGACGGTTCGATGATCGACTGGCCGCTCTGATGAAGCAGGGACTGGATGACGAGTCGGTTGCGTGGCAAGTCACCGATCAGTTGGTGCGTGGCGCTCAAGAGGTCTTCGCGCCGGTATGGACTGAGACGCGCGGGAACGACGGCTATGTCTCGTTCGAGCTGGACCCGTTGCTGGAAGACGCCGCGTGTCCGTTGAGCCTGCCGGAGAAGATTGCTCGGTATATCGAGCTTGGTAAGAAATGGTCGGCGGGGCACACCAACCGTATGATCAAAGTCCCCGCGACCCCCGGCGGTTTGGGAGCTCTTGAAGAACTGACGGCGGCGGGGATCACGCTCAACGTGACGCTGATCTTTTCACAGCGGCAGTATCACTTGGCTCGCGAAGCCGTGTGGCGCGGTGCTCAGCGTCGCAAGTCGCTTGAACAATTCAAATCGGTCTTCAGCATCTTCGTCAGCCGCATTGATGTGTACACGAAACAGAAGGTCTCCCAGTTGTCGGCGGCGGCTCAGGGACAGGTCGGTATTCTGAACGTGAAACGGATCTGGCAAGACAACGAACGCTGGTGGAGTGAGAAGCGATTGCCGCTCAAGCAAGAGATCATCTTCGCGAGCACCGGTACGAAAGACCCGAAAGAGTCACCCGACAAATACGTCGCCGCACTGGCCGGCTCGGACATCCAGACAAACCCGCCCGCGACGAATGCTGCCGTGCAGGCGCTGACTGGCAAAGTATTTTCTCGCGCCGTCGATCAATTCCCGCCGGCCGACGCCATCGCCGAGATCGACCGGCTGGTCAATTTCACGCAGCTCGAAGAAACGCTGATGTCCGAGGGCTTACAGAAGTTCGCCGACCCCCACAAAGCTCTGCTGAAACTGATCGGCGAGAAACGGCTGAGCCTGACCTCGTAGTTCGACGGTCTGACTTGCGACGAAGTAGGGTGGGACAAGCTCGCTTCGAGCGCCGGCCCACCAGAAAACCCGCTGAAAATATCTGGTGGGCTGGCGCGGCGAAACGCCGCTTGTCCCACCCTACGGTAAGTCAGACAGTCGAAGTAGAAAGATGGCATCGTCCCTATCCGAAGTCTCGTCCGGCTTGTCACGCACCCCCAAACATCGCCAAAAGCGGACTCTGATCCAAACTGAGTCACCGCGAATTCGGGATCATTCCTGGTTGGTGAGTACTATTTTGCGAACCGATTCGCTCCCCGAAACGAGGAGCCCCCCTTTCGCTGGCCAGTGGAATCAGGGCAAGCGAGAAGTTCTGCTTGTGTCGAGTTTGCCGTTACGGGTGGCACGCTCTGCCAGCGGAATTGACTTCGCTCACAATGCCAGATCAAATCAACGAGCCAGCATGGGAAGGCCATCCCGTGAAGCCGTCGATGCGGATCGTCGATGTTCTCACCAAAACGACGGACTCGACAAAGGACGGGGCTGAATGGTCGGTGATGCGGTTGGCAGTCATCGGTTAAGAGATCTTTTTGACCTTCTGAAATATGGCGTCCTCAACGGCAGGAGTTTGTCGACACCAGTCCGAAGCCGAGTGGATTCTCGAAGGCAATTTCGCAAAAGTGCGAGAAAGTCTGTCCCTCTTAATGTCCGCTTAAGGAACTCTACGTTAGAAGTTGGAGCATCGAAGGCGAGTTTGGTTTGTGGATGTGTGCCGGATTTTCGCAATTCAGTAAGCGCCAGCGCCACTTGCAGCTCAGTGTCGATGAGTCAAATACCTCTCCGGATGTTCTGGGCGGGTGACACTCTGGGAGCAGAGTCGATTCCGATTTTAAGATTTTTTTTGGAGTGAACTATGAAAGTTTTTCGTCGTATCGGCTCGCGGATGATCGTTCCAAACTCGAACAAGGCTCTCAACCGCCAGTCGCAATTCTTGCGACAGCGTGAGGGGTTCACGCTCATCGAGTTGCTGGTTGTGATCGCCATTATCGCCGTCTTGATTGCCCTGTTGTTGCCTGCCGTGCAACAAGCTCGTGAGGCGGCTCGAAAAAGCACCTGCAAGAACAACCTCAAGCAAATGGGGATCGGTGTTGCCACCTTCGGTGAGGCCAGGAATGCTTTGCCACCGATGAACGGTGCTGAGCAAAACCCAGGCTGGAACCCCTCTTCGACAGCGATCGCCAACGGGTATGGGAATGGAAGAGGATCGTTCTTCTTTAACCTGCTCCCGTACATGGACCAAACGCCCATGTGGAAGAAGGCGATCGCCGGTCAAACCGTTGCGAATGGTGGAAACACCTGGGACGCCGTGCAAATCGGCTCGGGGAGTAGTGCTTACGTTCGAACCACTCCAATGCCTTCAATCATCTGCCCCACAGACGGCTCGCTCATCAATAGCTTTCCAATCAACCAAAACGGCGGTTGGTGCGGCACCAGTTATGCCCCAAACTTTGTTGTGTTCGGGACGATGCGTCTGTTTGGAAATGCTTGGGGTCCACGTTATCAGCAGGGAAATATCCCGGACGGAACGAGCAATACGATCGCCGTGACGGAGTCGATCGCGACCTCGAATGATGTTCAAGTTCCGCCGAATAGCAACGCTGCTAATCTCTGGGCGTTCCCAGGTGTTGATCACGGTTGGAATTGGACGCCCGTGATTGCGAATGTGAATAACTTTAATTGCGTGACCACAGCAGGTACCCCGCTCAATATTTCCCCGGGAGTTATTCCCAACTCCACACATTTTCCGTTGCCGCTGACGACTTGGACGATGGGAAACACAGGAGCGATGGTCCCCACCGGCACTTGCATCGTGCTAACTGCGGGCCCCCAAAAGGGTCGGATTGACCAATCGACTGCAAACAAGCGGCTTTCGCACAGCATGCATGCGGGAGGGCAAGTCCACACCTTGATGATGGACGGCGGCGTCAAAGCGATCACGTCGAATGTGGACGGCCAGAATATCTGGGCCATGCTGCTGTTGCCGGATGACAAGAAGACCATCGGGGAATTCTAAGTGGTCTTCGTCTTGGCGGGCTGCGTCTTGCTGGACTGCCGAGGGTTGCATTCTCACTCACTGCTCAAGTTCCGCGTGGAACTTGAGCAGTGAGTTTTTTGATTTTGGGGGGCTCGGCGTCCGCTGTCTTATTGCCGATGCTGACCCATTCCTTGGTGGCTTGGCATCTGGTAGACCCGCAGAGAAAAGCATGCCGTTTCAAAACTGGCTGCGGAGAAAGTAGACCAGTCACTCCGTGACTGGAATCTTCGAGTCACGGAGTGACTCGCCTACTTTTTCTCTGCTGGCCTACAGCGATGCGATTTTCTCGCGAATCGGGGCCATTGCTCGCTTGAGGCCAAGGCAGGGCAGTTCGCCGTTTCGGTAGCGATGCCATTGCCCGGAACCAGCGGATGACGCGGCCGCTGCTCGTGACTTTCCTCATCGAGCAACGGCACACAAGCACGTTCAAAATTGCGTCAGGCGGACCACTTGTCGGTTACGCGGCGGCACGGCCCTGATACTTCGCACTGCCGAAGCCCAGAATCGGATAGAAAATAAATGGGAGAAACGCGAGGCCCAAACCAAACCCTGCCCCTTTTCCAAAGTTCTTGGCGACTTCGATCGACACGAGGATGGCAATAATCAAACCCACAATCGGAATGAAGAACAGGATGAACCACCAGATCGGCTTGCCGGCAATCTCCAGCAGAAGCACTGCGTTATAGATGGGAACGATCGATCCCCATCCGGGCTTTCCCGCTTTCTCGAACGTCTTCCAAAAGCCGGCAATCACCAGGACGATGATCGCGAGCTGAATCACGAGCGCAATCGCCGCACCAGCACCGCCACCTTCGTCTTGAGCCAGGATCGAAGTGTTGAAGCTATCCATGATCTGATCTCCTGTAAGTGGGGCGAGAAGTCCGTCCCCAGAGTTAATGAATCGAGTGACTCCAACATGAACATCAGGATGTCGGCGGAGTCCCTCGCTGCGAAATGTGAACGCTACAG
>JAYVQJ010001007.1:0-4288 GCA_043777235.1 Planctomycetia bacterium | reverse complement strand
GTGGGTCTCGATGACTCGACCCACCCTACAGCGAAATTCCGTCGCGAAAAGCGCTGGCTTGAGACTCCTCACACGCTCTGAGAGAGTACGCCGCGCATCTCGGTTCGGCACAACTCTCAGAGACGGACAATCATGGCGAACAATTTAGACGAGCTAGCGGCTGCCGTACTAAACGGCCAACTCTCGAAAGCGGCGGCGGAAAACCTGCGAACCTGGCTAACTCAGCCGCAATACGCGACCTACTTGCCGAGGCTCTCGCAATTGATCGCCGGTGGCGAATGGTCGGTCTTGCAAGATTCGTTTTGGGAACGCATCCCCTTCGGCACGGCCGGTCGACGCGGACCAATGGGAGAGCTCGGCACAGCGACGATGAACGAGCGGACGATTGCCGAGTCCGCTCACGGAGTCGCCGTCCATGTCAAACAATCCTTGCCGGCCGAGTGGCATCGAGCCGTCATCGGCCACGACACACGGAATCGTTCGCAAGAGTTTGCTCGCATCACGGCCAGCGTCTTCGCGGCTCACGGCATCAAAACCTTTTTGTTTCCGTCGTATCGCTCGACGCCGTTGCTGTCGTTCGCGGTGCGCGAGTTGAAATGCGGCACGGGTGTGATGATCACCGCCTCGCACAATCCGCCTGCCGATAACGGCTTCAAAGTTTACGCGAAGACCGGTGGGCAAGTGCTTGACGATGACGCGGCGAAGATCACCGCCGCCGTGAACTCGGCGACACACATTCCGACGGTCGATTTCCTGACCGCACTCGGCGATGGACGTATCGAGCTCGTCGGAGAAGAAATCGACTACCCCTTCATTCGTGCGGTCGTCGACAGTTCGTTGTCCGACAAGCGAGATGTGGTCGCGCTCTTCAGCCCGTGTCACGGAGTCGGCGAGACGTCGGTCTTCCGCGCAGTCCTCGAAGCGGGATTCCGGAAGGTCGAGATCCATTCGTCGCAGCGATTGCCCGACGGCAACTTTCCGTTCGCTCCTGATCGTTTTCCGAATCCCGAACGCAAAGTCGTGCTCGATGCGCTTGCTCCACGAGCAAAAGCGATCAACGCCGATTTGATCCTGGCATCCGATCCCGATGCTGACCGAGTCGGTCTGTCGGCACGAGCGGCCGACGGCAGCTACACGATCATCAACGGCAACCGCACGGGGATGTTGCTGGCCGACTATATCTTGAGGCAGCGTCGCACGGCGGGTTCGCTGTCGTCGCAACATTTCGTGGCCTCGACGCTCGTCAGTTCGCCGATGATCGAGCCGATTGCTCGCTCCTATGGCGTCCGCTGTATTCGTAATCTGCTGACCGGCACCAAGTACATCGCCGAGGTGATAGACAAGGAAGGACCGGACCAGTTCGTCTTCGGCTTCGAGGAGTCGATCGGCTTTCTGGCCGGCATCTATGCTCGCGACAAAGATGCGACGATTGCCGCGATGTACCTGTTGGAACTCGCCGCTGAACTCAAAGCGTCCGGCAAGACGCTGCTCGACCGACTCGATGAATTGTTCGTCGAACATGGCTATTTCCACGACGGACAACTCTCGAAGACCTGCACCGGTGAAACGGGTCGGCAACAAATTCAGAAGATCAGCGCGACGCTGCGATCCTCGCCCCCCGCGACGATCGGTCCCGCGAGGATGATTCGCGTGGAAGACTACCAGCAGCATGAAATCCGATCGCTTCCAGACAACCGCGTTGTCGGCCACATCGAACAGCCGACCGGCGATGTGCTGATCTTTGACGGCGTGGTCGATCTGCCGGGGGCGACTACCGGAGTCCGTTTCGCGGCCCGGCCATCGGGGACCGAGCCGAAGATCAAGTTCTATTTGTTCGCTCACCCGGCTGATGGCTGCCGCGATCAACTCCCGCTGACCGAATTGAAAAAGGCTCGCGAAGAGATTCTCATGTCCGTTCAGAACGCTCTGTCGAAATGGATCGACTCGACCGTCGCAGTCAACTGAAAAGAAAAGACAGTGCTCACGCAGAGGCGCGAAGGCGCAGAGGGATGGGAACGGAGTCTTCCCGAACTTTGCGCCTTCGCGCCTTCGCGTGAGCCTTTTTGATGATTCCCGCCAGAAGATCTCCCGCCTACGAACATCCCTCCTGAAATTGGATCGGCTTAGACAATGTCGCAAGAACGTATCGGACTGTGGTTGATTGGAGCTTGGGGTGGCGTGTCGACGACGGTCGCCGTCGGACTGGCCGGCTTACAAGCGGGAGTCGCTCCAGAAACGGCGCTGGTCACTTCGCTGCCGCGGTTCACTCGGTTGAAGCTGGCCGACTGGTCGCAGTTCGTGATCGGTGGCCATGAGATCCGCGAGACGAATTACGCTGCCGAGGCGGAGGTGCTGCGTGACAAGTCGCGCGTGTTTGATCGAGAACTGCTGAATGCGGTCGCTCCGCAGTTGGCGGCTTGGGACAAAAACATCCGCCCCGGCTGCTTGATCAACGTCGGCGACACGATCGAAAAATTCGCCGGGCCGAAGACGTTGGCCACGAAGGGGGAAACGCCGGGTGCCGCCGTGAAACGGTTGCGAGCGGACATTGAAGAGTTCAAGAAGACGAACAATCTCGACCGCGTCATCGTGTTGTACTTGTCTTCAACCGAGCCGCCGCTCGCGACCGACGCCAGTTCGTGGAGCTGGGCTCAAGTCTCAGCGGCGTTGGCCAGCGGAGCCGCATCACCGGTTCCAGCCAGCACGTTGTACGCCATCGCGGCGTTCGAGACGGGCTGCAGCTTCGTGAACTTCACGCCGAGCGTCGGCTCGAATCTGCCGGCTCTCGAAGAATTCGCGCTCAAACAAAAATGCCTGCACGTCGGACGCGACGGCAAGACGGGCGAGACGCTGATGAAGGCGGTGCTCGCGCCGATGTTCGCCGCTCGCAATCTGAAAGTGATGAGCTGGGTCGGCCACAACATCTTCGGAAACATGGATGGCAAGGTGCTCGATGATCCGATTAACAAGTCGAACAAAGTCCGATCGAAGGATCACCTGCTGACGGAAATCCTCGGCTACAAACCGCAGACGCTGGTCAGCATCGAATACATCGAGTCGATGGGTGACTGGAAAACTGCCTGGGATCACATTCACTTTGAAGGCTTCCTCGGTACGAAGATGTCATTGCAATTCACCTGGCAAGGCTGCGACTCGCTGCTCGCCGCGCCGTTGGCCTTGGACTTGGTGCGGCTCACAGAACGCGAACAGCGCCGAGGCAAATCTGGCGTGATGAATCATCTCGCCGCGTTCTTCAAAAGTCCGATGGGACCGCACGAGCCTGAGTTCGCGAAGCAATTCATCGCTCTCGAAAAGTGGTCGGACGAAGTGGCGGGCGAAGAATGAATCCTCGCGTCCTCGCCTATTTGCGATTGCTGCGCCTGCCAACGGTCTTCACCGCGCTGGCAGACATCTTCCTCGGCTTCTTGTTGACGCATCCGACGCTGACCACCGACGAAGGTCCGAATCCGTTGCCGGTGTTCTTGCTGCTGTGTGCTGCTTCGGCCGGGTTGTATTTGTCTGGGATGGTCTTCAATGACTACTTCGACCGATCGATTGATGCCGAGGAACGTCCGAATCGGCCGATCCCTTCGGGCGCGATCTCGCCTGCCGCCGCGCTTCGCCTGTCAGCCGCATTGATGTTGGTTGGATTGGCGACTGCTGCCGCAGTTGGGCCTCTGAGCTTGGGCATCGCAGTTGCGGTGTGCGTGTCGATCCTGGCCTATGACGGTGGCCTCAAGAAGACTTGGCTTGGTCCGTTGGTGATGGGGGCTTGTCGAAGTGGCAACGTCTTGTTGGGTGCCAGTGCCGTTGGTTCGCTGTTTGAGTTTGTCTCCACCTCTCGTTGGCCGATTGCGATTTGCCTTGGGATCTACATTGCCGGTGTGACACTTTTCGCCCGTCAGGAAGCGACCACCAGTCGCCGAACCGCTTTGGCGGGTGCCGCCGGGGTCATCAATTCCGGAGTCGTCGGCTTAGCGATGTTCGTGAATGCGAACGGGCTGATGCCACACCGCCTCCCAGCATTAGGCATCTTGGCAATGATCTTGTTCACGTTGGATCGTCGCTTGGCGGTCGCCATTGCACAGCCGAGTCCGCAGCATGTGCAGTTAGCAGTCAAGGTTTTGCTGCTGTCACTGGTGATGCTCGATGCGACGCTGATCTACGCCTTCAACGGCCACGTCGAATTGGCGATGGCCACGGTCGCTCTGCTCATTCCGGCGGTTGGACTGAGCCGGCTCGTTGCGATGACCTGATACGGATCGCACAAATTAGCCGCGCGGCGCTA
>JAYVQJ010001006.1:0-4300 GCA_043777235.1 Planctomycetia bacterium | reverse complement strand
GGCGTCTGCCGACCAGCATGGTTTCGACAACCTGTGCCGAGTGCTGTTCAACGCCAGCGAGTTTGTGTTCGTGGATTAACGTGACTGATCGAGTGATTGGCAGGCATCCTGTTACGCCGAAGGCGTTTCGTCACATAGCCCAGGGTTGCGAGCGTAGCGAGCTACCCTGGGTCCAAATTCATCGCGTGATTTACCCCGAAGGGAGTTACGTCATGTCCGTTGCTCGAATGACGCAACCTCTTCGAGGTAGAAATTCGTGATGCCTTCTTTTCCCAGGGTAGGTCGCTGGCGCGACCAACCCTGGGCTATAAGACGCAACGCCTTCGGCGTAAACCGCTAGCAGCTTCCGGTGGCCGTGGTTGCCTATCCCGATCTCGCGAGCGAAGAAACCGTGGTGCTCGGCCAAACCGGCTTTCTGGAAGACTTCGACGTTCGATTCCTCGGCAAGGCTCGCACGGTGGAACTGAAACCAAACGCCAGCTTTCCGAAGAAGCGCCGACGATGAAGTGATGAGGAGCGTTCACGGCGTCTGCCGACCAGCATGGTTTCGACAACCTGTGCCGAGTGCTGTTCAACGCCAGCGAGTTTGTGTTCGTGGATTAACACCATCTGACTTTTGGAGGTATAGTTTTCCCATGCCTACGAAAACTCCCATCCAAGTGGAAGCCTCGATCCTGTCGCGGGTCATTCGACCGGATCGGCCGACGTTGCCTCGCACCGTGGCGCGAGAATGGTTGCGGCTAGGCTTCGATGAATCCGACAAGCGACGGATGCGCGAATTGGCCGACAAGGCTCGGCGCGGCGTCTTGACGACGAATGAGCAGGCCGAAGCGGATGGTTACGAGCGGGTCGGGAGTTGGCTGGGGATGTTGCAGTCCAAGGCTCGGCGTTCGTTGCGGCAAACTTCGGTGGGCAAATGCTGATGCGAAAGTCCTTGCGGGATCGCGTTTGAGTGTGAAACACGAATTGAGGCAAAACATGACGACTGCAACACAACCGCAAGTCTTTGAAGAAGTCGCGGAGTTCCTAGCGCGGTTCCCGTCGCGCGAAGAAGTGCTGGCGTTTCGGCCGTCGGTGGAGACTCAGGCGCGGGCGAGCGAGTTGCTTTGGAAGTCGAGTTCGGGCACGTTGACCGACGAGGAACGGGAAGAGTTGGAGGACTTTGGCCGGGCGGAATTGTTGGTGCGGATGTGGAAGGCTCGTCTGTAGGGGAGCCTGGCGGCCATGTCGGAATATGTTTCGGTCGCTCTCCGAAATGCCGTTCGCGAGCGGGCCGGCTTTCAATGCGAGTATTGTCTGTTGCCGGAAGCCGAGTCGTTCTTTTCGTTCGAGCCGGATCACATCATCGCTCGCAAGCATGATGGGCAGGCCGACCTGTCGAACTTGGCGAGCAGTTGCCTGGAATGCAATCGGCTGAAAGGAACGGACATCGCCTCGGTCGATCCCGACACGGGCCGGATCGTGCGGCTGTTTCATCCGCGACAGGATCAGTGGCCCGATCATTTTGAAATGCTGGACGGAGTGATCGTTCCCAAGACCGACATCGGCCGCGTGACCGAGCACTTGTTGCAGTTGAATCGTCCGAAGCTCGTGTCCATTCGGCGACAACTTCTGGCGAAGGGACGGTATCCTCACTGACGAGTTCTTTTGAAGGCGTCTGCCGACCAGCATGGTTTCGACAACCTGTGCCGAGTGCTGTTCAACGCCAGCGAGTTTGTGTTCGTGGATTAGCGAAGTGGATAACCTCACGACTGCCGAGCGATCAGAGCGCATGCGGCGTGTTCGCAGTTCCGATACAACTCCAGAACTCGTAGTTCGTCAAATCGTTCACAAGCTCGGTTATCGCTACGCGCTCCACGCGACCGATATTTCCGGAAAACCAGATTTGGTGTTTCGTCCGCGAATGAAAGTGATCTTCGTTCACGGTTGCTTTTGGCATCGACATTCAAGCTGTCCCAATACCCGGACGCCAAAAACCAATGTTCGATTTTGGAAGAGAAAGTTTCTTGAAAATGAACGTCGCGACCGACGAAATTACCGTCAACTTCGCTCGCTTGGTTGGGGCGTCATGGTGATCTGGGAGTGTCAAATTGGAGAAGTCGAGAAAATGAAGTCGCGGATACGGAGGTTTCTCGGATGAAATCGATTGAACTCTTTGCTGGTGCGGGTGGGCTAGCTCTTGGGACAGCCGCTGCGGGCTTTCAGCACGACGTAGTCCTTGAATGGAACAAGGATGCTTGTCGAACAATTCGTCGTAATCAGGAACGAGGGTTCGGCTCGCTGCAAGATTGGCGTTTGGTTGAAGGCGATGTCCGTGAGTTTCGCTTTCAAGGGTTAAGCGACGTAGCGCTCGTGTCAGGCGGCCCGCCGTGTCAGCCGTTTTCAATTGGTGGAAAGCTGAATTGAATTGAGTTGAGTACCAATGCCTAGTATCCGTTCGTTCCAAGTCGGCATGCGGTATTCCAACGAAGATATTTTTCGCACGCTTGGAGTTGGAAACACCGGCGGCGTTCGAGTCAAACGTGCCAAGAACGGCGATGTTGAACGCATCGTGCTTTTCACGTCAGTGCCATCCGCCAAGTCATTCGCCGAAAACCCGTACCACGACCGAATTGAAGGTGAGACGCTCGTTTACACCGGGGCGGGCAAGACTGGAAACCAGCAAACTGTTGGCGTCAACGCTCGGATTCTTCAGCAACGGCATCGGTCATTTCCAATTTGGGCGTTTCAAAGTCGGGCATCGCGTCGCGATAAATCTGGTGACACCGCGAGATGGGAGTTTCTTGGAATCTTGCAGCTTCTTCGTAGTCGAATGGAAACCCAAGTTGACGTCCGACGCGAGGTCCGACTTGTCTGTGTGTTCGAGTTCTTGATTCATCAGACAGTCACTGAGGTTCCCATTGTGTTGAATGAAGACGAGACTGCTGCCATGTTTTCGGCAGTTGATGAATTGGAAGCAAATGAGGCAACCAACTTCATTGAAACGGATCATGTAACAGCAATCGCTGACGCAGTTGCGATTGAAGACGTGCGACGTCGTCTGCTTCTTCAAGAGCCGAGGCAGTTCGAAGTCACTGTCAGCGAGTTGCTCCGAAAGACTGGCTTTCAAGATGTCGAGCTAACGCGGTATTCACAAGATGGTGGCGTCGATGTGAATGCTCGGCCAAATCAACTTGCTTGGCCAATGAAGCACGTCTTGATTCAAGTTCAAGCAAAGCGGTGGTTGCACACGGTCGGACGACGCGAGATCGCAGAGCTGCGAGGAAGCATCCAACCGGCTGCCGTCGGATGTATTGTTACAACGAGCCGTTTTTCTCAAGCCGCATCGTTAGAGGCCGCGAGTGCGGGAAAGGCTCCGATTACCTTGGTGAACGGAACCGAATTCGCGTCTTTGGTTTTGCGACATGGCGTCACAATATGACTCGTCGATCTGCGTCACCGCAAGTTTGAGAGGAGCATCTAAAATGGAAGCAACGGCCGTTGGGTTTGAATGCGGTGTTCTTTGCATTGATTGGAATAATCGCAGTATTGAAATCCAAGGACTCACCGGTCGCTCGGTCGGTGCAACCTCCGTTGGAGAAGTTTCCAAGTTGCTGCACGACCACGCGAATGCAGTCGATCGCGGTGAGTCAATGAGCGTTGAAAAGATGGCAATCGTTCTTTGGCCATCAGACGAGCAAAATGACTCGCAGCTTTCACTTTATTCGTCGGAGCAGTTCAAAGAGGCGGTCGGGGTAAGTCGCCTCGTGGGACGTGGTTCATCCTGGGCGAACTTGGGCTGAGCGTTGCGTTGCGAATACTCGTTCGCACGAGACAGTCACTGATGCACTACGAAAACACATTGCCGAAACATGCGCGATTTCAAAGAAGAGTTGACCATGCTCAATTTCTCAAGCCGCATGATTTCTTCTCGACGCGACTTCCTAACTCACTCCGGTCAAGGCTTCGGCGCTCTGGCTTTGGCGGCGATGTTGGCTCAGGACGAAGTGGCGAGCGCCGAGGTTCGAGGCGTTGGGCGGGGCGGCATCCTCAAGGCACTTCATCATCCGCCAAAAGCCAAGCGGATTGTGCAGCTCTTCATGGGTGGGGCGGCTTCGCATATTGATTTGTTCGATCACAAGCCGGAACTCGAAAAGCATCACGGCGAGCCGTCGGACTTTGGCGAGTATGTCGAGGCGTTTCAGAATGGGCTGGGGCCGTGGATGAAGTCGCCGTTTGCGTTTCGGAAGTACGGCGAGTGCGGCAAGGCGATCAGTGAGGTGGTGGAGCCGCTCGGCGAGTGTGTGGATGACATGGCGTT
>JAYVQJ010001005.1:0-4303 GCA_043777235.1 Planctomycetia bacterium | reverse complement strand
TCCCCTGAAGGCTCACGAAGTTCTGCTGGTCGTCGCGGACGACGAGGACCAGGATTCCGACTCGTCAGTCGCTGATGACTCCGAGGATCAGCCGGCCGCCCCATCGAAGCGTTTCGACAACCGCAAACCAGCCGGGCCGATTGAAAAACGTCCTCACGCACCGATTCGCATTCGCCGTGGCCCCGATGGTCAACTCGTTCTCGAATCACAGGACACGGATGCTCTCGATCGCCTTGAGGATCTGATGCACGAGGCCGCTCCGCCCAAGCGGGACTACAAAGTCTTCTACCTCAAATACCCTTCGACGTGGGCCTACTCCGTGGAGCTCAGCTTGAAGGAGTTTTTTGAGGTCGAGAAAAAGAAAAGCGGCAGCGATTTCAACCCGTACTTCGGCATGCGTATGGACTCCGGCGACAAGAATGCCACACGTCGTCTGTCAAAACCGAAGTCGCTGAAGATCATTTCCGATTCCGATAGCGGCACAATTCTGGTGCAAGGGGCGACATCGGAGCAGCTCAAAACCATTGATGACTTGATCAAAATCTATGATCGGCCGCCGTCCACGGACGGCAAGCAAGTCCGCAAGACGCAGATCTTCACGCTGAAGTACTCCAAGGCGAATGTCATCGGAGAAGCGATCAAGGACGTCTATCGCGATCTGCTCTCGACCAACGACAAGGCGTATCAAAATCAGCCGCCGAAGAAAGATGGCGAAAAGGCTCCCGCTCCCGATCGAAGCTACACGTTCATCTACGGCGACGTCGGCGGTGACGACAAAAGCAAGCAGGAAACTCCGGTCAAATTCAAAGGTTTGGTCTCCTTGGGCGTCGATGACATCTCCAACACAATCATCGTCTCTGCCCCGGATAGCTTGCTGCAAAACATTTCCGAGCTGATTGAACAACTGGATCGCGCCGCGCGGCCCACGAACTCCGTTCAAGTCGTGAAGCTCGACGGCAAAGTCAACTCCGTCGAATTGCAGAAGCGGCTCGCGAAGATCTTCGCGAAGCCACAACCGAAGCCGCCGCAGCAACGACAGCAACAGCCCCTGCAAGTTCAGCAACAGCCGGAGCAGCCACAAGACGAGCCGTAATCGCGTCTCTCAATCACACGCAATGTTCGTCGTCTATCTCGCGCGGCGATGAATGAGAGTTTTAATCCTTGAACTGCGGCTCAGGTTGATGTTTGCGCTTTTGGCCCGAAGGGTCGTCACTCGAAAGCCCAGGGCTTAGCCCTGGGATCGCGGATTACGGAAACGATCAGCCCGGAAAGGGCGGCACAGTCCTCGATGGTTGTTTCGCCCTTTCAGGGATGGGTGATGTCCCTGGGTTGCCGACCCAGGGCGTTGCCCTGGGCTTTCGAGTGACGATCCTTCGGGCCGAAGCGCAACAATCCATCTGAGTCCCAATCAACGCGTCAATCTTGGCCGCGCGAAGTATCACTGGCTCACTTCAACTGTTGCAGCATGAAGTATTGGATGATGTTGACCGCCAGCTTCGCCGCGTCTTCCGAGACGTAGCCTTCGCAGGCAATGGCGGATTGGCGTTCGAGCGCGCAACTGATGTCGTGCTTGCTGTAGATCAAGACGTAGCGGCCATCGACTTCGATCCCTTCGAGCATCGGCTCGCCGGAGATGACTGTGTTGTTGATGACGCCTCGCCCGCTGGTTTGATCGGCTCCGCGGCGGCGAACGGTTCGCAAGTCGTTCGCGATGGCTGTCGAGTACAGCTCGTGCGTGACCGGAATTCGAGTCAGCGGCTTGTCGGGATACAGCGCGGCGGCGAGTTCGCGAAAGCTCTTGTCGAACGGAACCGAACTGCAACAAGCGTCGGCAAACAGCACGCAGCCGTTGTCGAGATATTGCTTCAAGCGCTCCTTCTCGACGCGCGTCATGTCGAATTTGTGCCGGCCGTGCATGTAGGCGATCGGGTAGTTGAATAAGTTCGGATCGCTGGCCGCGAGTTCGCGTGGCTTGGTTGCCGCCGCCAATCCCGCCGTCTCGTTGAGCGCGACTAAGATGTTTCGCAGCGCGTGCGGAGCAGTATCCCAGCCTCCGGTGTGCCGCAGTTGCACGATCTGCAACAGCCCCGCTTCGATGCGATCTCGCTGCGCGGCTTGTTGTGCGAGTTCCGCTTGTTTGATTTTGTCGAGCGGTTCGCGGCCGGTGGCGTAGGCAATGACGTTGACGCCGATGTGCGTCGCCTTCGAAATAAAACCCTTCAGTTCCGGCCGGCGCTTCTCCGGTTCGGAGACGCACCACTTGTTCCAGCCGCAGGCGATGTCGTCCGGTGAGTACACAATCGCCGTGCGGCAGCCGAAGTCGACACCCCACAAATTCACTTCCGCTTCCGCCAGCAAGTATTCGCTGCGGAAGATCGGATGCTCGCGTGAAAGTTTCTTGAGCTCGGCTTCGCCGTTCGGATACATCCGCTTGATGAGTTCGTGGAATCCGTCATCGAACCCGCCTCCATTGCAATTTCCAACGGCGAACAAGAACCCGCCGGCATTGATGTAGTCGCGGAGCAACTCAACTTCCGGATCGGCAACGATCGGCTTCTCTTTACCAGACATGAACAAGACCGGAGCTTGCATCAAATCAGCGACACCGGCTCCTTTCACGGCCTTGTCCATCTCGACCACTTGCCACGTCACCAGCTTCGGCCACTTCGGCATTCCGCTGATCATGTCGGTCAAGTTGTGGACGTCGTGCCGATGCCGATTCCAATCTTCGACGACGATACCTTTCGCGTTTTTTTCCGCCGGAGGTCCGAACTTCAGCTTGTTGATCAACACCGGTGCCATCCCCTTCGAGAGGAACAGCAGCGCGAAGCTCGTCCCAACGACCGGATCCTGTTCGCCGACTCCGCCGAGTCCTTCCCAGTGACCATCCGCCCCTTGGCCTCGGATGAGGTACATCGCTCCTTCACGGAACCAGTCGTGGTTTCCAAAATAGCGCTGACCGCTGAGTCGGCCGGCTCGTTCGAGTCCGTAGAGGTAATACAGGACTCCGTTACCAGCAGGGTTGTGTCCGACGGCAAAGTGAGACCGCAGCCAGTTCAATCCGCGCTCGAGCGACTCGTTACGAGGCTCATCGCGACAACAATTCGGGAGTCCATCCGGACCAACATCGGAATCATCCGCCAACACTGAGTCGGCCATCACCAACGACGCAATCCCCGCGACAGTCATGGCACCCGTCGAGCCGCTACCTTCCGCTCCGTAGCCCCAGCCTCCATCCTGTAATTGCGAGCTTGTCCAATGTGTCCGAGTCAGCTCCCAACCTTTGCGGCTGGTCGGAATGCCCGCGAAAGCCGCTTCGCGCAATCCGAGCACGGCATACTGCGTGTTGCTGTGATCAAATGCGTTCGCAATGGCTGGCAACGTATAGTGCCACGCACCAGGATGATCGCCTCTCGTGACTTGCCCCAGTTCTAATTTGTGAACGATGGCCAACATCCGCGCGCGATCCCGTCTTTCGTCCTTTGCCGCCGCGTAGACCATCAATTGCAATCCCGCTTCATAGGTCGATTCGGGCGTTGGCGTTGATCGCAGGAACTCCAAGGCATTCTTGACGGGCGGGTCTTGCGGAGTCATTCCGACATTTAACAACGCCAGCGTGGCCAATGCCGTCAGTCCTGTTGGATAATTGCCGACGCCGCCACCAAATGAGCCTCCCGGTGCTTGCTTCCCAATCAGAAAACTCTTGCCGGCTTCGATCGACTTGACGACCGCTTCCGGCTTCAGTCCATCCGCTGCGCGAACGCTTCCACCGACAAACAACACAAGCAGAATGGCGGCACTTCGCAAAGTCGTTCGACTCCAACTTCGATTCATGGCGATTCCTCTCGCTCGTTTCGGGTGCGACAAATTTTCCTGGCAGAGACAGATCACATTGGAATTGTTGTTTTGAAACGCAGAGATCGCGGAGGTGAGCGCAGAGGTTGCAAAGAATTCTCAGCGAACTTTGCGTGCGTTCCCTCTGCGGCCTCTGCGTTTCAAAAACAACAATCTCCGAACGACAGTCCACGAAAGCGGTATGACTTCGAGTTTGCCAAAAACTTTTGGCAAACTCCTCGTTTCGACTTGCTGGGCACTCGGTATTCGCCGTGCCGGCTCCCTTTTACAATCCGCCCCACAACCCGACTACCTCAATCCGAATTCGACCGAACTGGAGCATCCCTTGGCCGAAAAACGTGACTTCGATGAGTTCCTCGAAAAATTCCGCCGCCGCCGCGAGCTGATGACCACCGAGCTGCACAAGGTCATCATCGGCCAAGACGCGGTCATCGAACAAATCCTCGCT
>JAYVQJ010001004.1:0-4317 GCA_043777235.1 Planctomycetia bacterium | reverse complement strand
TCAACGGCGACGGCGAGGCGGACTGGTACGAGAATTTTTCAAATGACGGCCAAGTGACCGCGAACGGCCATGAATATGTGGCCTGTCTCGAAGTCGATTCGCAGGGGTGGTTTTACTACCTCAAAGGCAACGCCAACGGAGCCACTGACCACGACGGCTGCCTGCTGCGTGTCTCTCCTGATGGTCAGCAGTTGGAGGTTGTCGCGACTGGCTTTCGCAACGCGAACGGCATGAGCATCCGACGCTTCGCTGATCTTGTACCGGAGGTCGCACCGCCGGGAACCGTCTACAACATCCTCTATGGAGGGGACATCATCACGGTTGCTCCGCAAGAGGGAGAATGGACTCCGGGCTCAGCGATCTTTCAGGTGAAGGCCGATGGGTTTTACGGTTACATGCCGTCAGCTCATCGAGCCAAACCGCCAACCGAATTCGCGGCACCGCTGTGTTGGGTTCCGCGGTTACAAGACAACTCCAGCGGCGGGCAGATATGGGTGCCCGATGACGTTTGGGGAAAACTCGCGAAGCAACCGCTGCATCTGTCCTACGGCACCAGCCAGATGTTTTTGGTCTTGCGCCAGTCGACGATACGAAGCGGAGTTGCCAAGCACGTCTCCGAAGGTGGATTCTCGGTGTTGCCGGAGCCGAATGAAAAAGACGATCACGTCATTTGGAATGGTGCAACAGTTCCACTGCCACTGTCGTTCGAGTCGGGTGTGATGCGCGGAAGGTTCCGTCGATCGGAAGAGCAGTTGTATGTCAGCGGTCTGCGCGGCTGGGTCAGCAACGCAGAGAAGGACGGCTGCTTTCAGCGAGTGCGCTACACCGGCCGGCCGTTGAATCTTCCGCTAAGCATCAGCGCGCAAGAGAACGGTGTGTTGCTGACATTCAGCGACCCACTTGATCCGAAAGAGGCCGAAGACCCGGAGAACTTTCGAGTTCAACGCTGGAACTATCGTTGGTCAGCCGCGTATGGCTCGCCGGAGTTCAAGGTCTCGAATCCTGCACAAGAAGGACGCGATGAGTTGGAAGTTGTCTCGGCCACGTTGAGACCGGAGATCACCGATCAGAATGCGTTGTTCCTGGAAATCCCAAACATGCAGCCATCGCATCAACTCTCGCTCACGATGACGTTAAAGACTGCTGACGGGATTCCAATTGAGCGACGCATTGATGCGACCATCAACTCGGTGCATCGAGACATCTTTGAAGTCCCGAACCGGCCGTCGCGAGCCCGTCCCGGACAACTCACCGCAACGGAAGTCGAGCGGCTTGTTCCCGGCATTCGCTGAGAGTTCGTGGGGCACGTTTCCAACGTGCCCGGAAAATCGAACGGGCACGTTGAAAACGTGCCCCACGTCCGGCGCATGGCCGCTTGGCGATTCGAGCCGCACGAAATCAAAGACGTCCGCGAGATTGTCGCGACTGGATATCTCATCGCACCTCAGCGCGGAACGTGTCGTGTTTCGGCCGAATGCAATTCCGCGACCGAAATCTCGATCAAAGATCAAGTGGTGTGGCGATCGACCGACGACAAGCCGGCAGAAGTGCAACTCGTGCGCGGCTACAACCGATTGCGGATTGTCCAACGGATGGACGCCAATCGACTCGACCAGCCATCGTCGTTGCGATTGCTGTGGGCCTCCGATGCCTTCGAGACCGAACCGATCCCACCGACGTCTCTGTTTTGCGAACCGCTTTCCCAAGAGACGCGATCGTTGCAGCTTGGGCGTGAATTGTTCGCATATCGGCAATGCGTCCGCTGCCACCAAGTTTCTGACAAATTGCTCGCATCGCGAACAGCGATGCCTGAGCTACAGGCTGAAGCGCCGGACCTGATTGGCATCGGTTCGAGATTGCGCGTTGGCTGGATCGCCGATTGGGTGCTCAATCCTTCAAAGATGCGCAGCGATGCGCGCATGCCGCGACTCTTTCCGGTCGCACCGACAGTCGAGCATCGACAGCAAGCTGACGATCTCGCGGCGTACTTGAGTTCGTTGACGACGTCACGAAAAGACGATCAGCCGCAGCGGATCGTTAAGCCGCAGACGCGAGCCAACTCGTCCGATGCAGCTCATCTCAAGCCAACGTTCTTGTGGGAAGATTTCGGTTGCATCGGTTGTCATCCGCAGCCGTCTCCGGGTGAGGCGGTTCCGTACTTTCCCAATCGGACGAGGTTGGAATTCACTCGCGACAAATTTCAGCCGGGTGAGTTGGCTCGTTTTCTGCGACAACCGCAACGTCATTTTTCGTGGACTCGGATGCCCGACTTCGGCCTCTCCGATCAGGAGGCCGAGTCGCTGGCATTGCTGCTGATGCAGCCGGGACACAGTCAGGCCCAAAACGAAACCGCGCGGCCTGCCGGTGATGCCACTCGCGGAGAGAAACTATTCGCGTCACTCGGCTGTCGGCAATGCCATCGCGTCTCGTCCGACTCGCCGCTGCCGAAGCCGCACTTACCATCGGTCTTCGGCAAGGACATTGCTCGCGGTTGCTTGGCCGAATCGAAACAGGCTCGCGCCGCGCCCGTCCCCGATTTTGATTTCCAACCGGCCGAACGAACCGCATTGCTCGCGTTGTTGCGAGGCGATGAGCGGAGTCTCGCGAACGACTCGCCGACCGAGGTCTCTCGTCGCTTTGTCGCTGAGATGCAATGCGCTGTCTGTCATCCTCGCGATGGCCGCATGAGTTCGCTTCCCGAAATCCTCAGCGAAGAAAGTGAACGAGGCAACGTGCCAGAGAACGCCCCAAACCTGACTTGGGTCGGCGAAAAACTGCACTCGGCCTGGACACAGTCGCTGTTCGAGGGACACATTTCCGAACGATCGCGTCCGTGGATGAAGCTGCGAATGCCGAGCTTCCCCGCACGAGCACGCCTGCTCGCCGACGGCTTCGCACGCGAGCACGGCTTGTCGAGCGATCCGGCACCGCGACCGAGCATCAATCCCGATCTTGTTGCAATCGGTGAGGTGCTCGCGACTCGCGCCGGCACGCTCGATTGTCGCCAATGCCACTCGATCGGCCCGCTGCCTCCGACCGGAGACAAGAACACACTGCTCGCGCCGGGCATCAACTTCGCGCTGACTCGCGAACGGTTGCGGCACGACTTCTATCGCCGCTTCACGCTCGATCCGCCGCGCTACGACGTGAGCACGCGAATGCCGAAACTCGCCGTTGATGGCCGCACGACGAAGTTCAAAGACATCCTCGACGGCGACGCCCGCCAACAGTTCGAGGCGGTGTGGCACTTCTTGCAAACGGTGCCCAGCGCGATGGCCGACCCGTAGGATGGGTCGAGCATCGCGAGACCCATCAAGCTGGAACCTCGACTCTACCGGGAGCTGCCGATTGGCTGTGGTCGTGGCCGTTGTAGACGCCGAAGTCGGCGAAGAGGTAGCGCTTCAACAAGCGATAGACCCAGCTCTTTTCCGGGATGGCATGGCCGGGGTTGTATTGCGACGTGCGTGTAGTCATCGCGTGCAGTTCGGCCATCGCGGTTTGGCGAGCGGTTGTATCTTTCGCTCCGTGCAGGACGACGAGGTTCTCAAGCAGGTCTGGGCGTTCGAGTACGATGCAGCCGCGTGTCGTTGATTGAGCGAGCGTGCGGAAGTCGCGCAGGAATTCCGATTGGAAAAACTTCTCGCTGAGCGTGCGGCCTTCTTCGTGGATCGACTCTTTGGCGAATTGAACGATCGGACACGGTTCGATGCCGCCCCACGGGTTGATGTGGTGGCTGATCCCGGTGGCAGCCGGGCAGAGCGCTTGTCCTTCGCCGTCGTAGTAGGCGTCGATGATCGCGATCGGTTTCTTGGCTCGCATTTCGACGACGAACTTGCGGATGCGAAGTTGTTGCTCTGGAGTCAGGCACAAGTCGGGACAAGCATCGGGGCCCATCGGGCGATAGACGTGGAACCAAGTGTAGAACACGCCCATCTCGATCAGACGGTCCACCCATTTCTCGGTGACGAGATCGTCGATGTTCGTTTTGCAGACGCTGGTGCAGACGCCCGTCAGCAGGTTGTTTCGCAGACAGGCTTCGACACCTTGCATCGTCTTGCTGAGGACTCCGCCTCGACCGCGGCGTTCGTCGCTGACGATTTCGGTTCCCTCGACGCTGATGAGCGGAGTGACGTTGCCGAGCCGGCGCATCTCGCGAGCGACCTCGTCGGTGATGAAGTGGCCGTTGGTGAAGACTTGGAAGTAGCAATCACGATGCGCGGCCAACATGTCGAGCAACTGCGGGTGCATGAACGGCTCGCCGCCGACGATGCCGAAGAAGACATTGCCCATCTGCTTGGCTTCATTAACGAGCCGGTT
>JAYVQJ010001003.1:0-4323 GCA_043777235.1 Planctomycetia bacterium | reverse complement strand
GAAGTATCGCCATGAAACGCCGAAGCTGCGGTTGGGATTTCAACTTCCTAACGCAAGTCCTTGTCGGAGAGCCACATTAGTGACCGCTGGCCCTGCCCAACCGGCGGGTTACAAAAACGCCCAAATTATGGCTCGCGGCGTGGTGTTGGGAACAATGATCACGGGAAGTCCCAGACCCGGAATGACAACAAAAGTCGCGCAACACAACGGCGGCATTTTCACTCGAGCCGCAATCAAGCCGGGACAAATGGTGGGTACCAATGGTGCCGACCCGTGTGTTGGTGTGATCGTCGTCCAACGCATCGCAGGGACTGTGTCTAAAATCTTCGTTTACCATTTTCAAGGCGGTGATAAGCCGTCCGCGACCTTAGCACGAGATGGTGCGTTGGCTCCTGGTGCCGAGGTCACGATCTTTGGGGGCAGTAATGGTGACCCGGCGAGCTGTGGCCTCTATAAGAATATTATTGATCAAATTCCTGTTGACGGACCGGTGTCATTGAAAGGCATCTCGCGACAATGTGGGTTATGGGTAGATCGTGATGGGAACTTATTTATTCACAGCACCGAAGCGAGCATCCCTGAGAATAATCCGTGACAATGACTATTGCTGCTGTATCTGCAATGCGGATAGTGCAACATGAAGTGAAGGAATAAAGCCGTGTTTCAAGAGCATTTGTCGAAATTGAGTAAACGGCAGTGGTGCATGGTTTTGTGCGTTGGTTTCCTCATCACGTTGGGAATTATTGGACTGTGGCTGAAATCAGACTTGGAAGTCAGCTACTATTTCTCAGTTCGAGAGGGGATGAGGAATACACTCCAAGAAAGGACGCAACCGCCGCCACCCGACGTCAACCCAAACGTCTGGAGGGACGTGGTGATTACGACTGACATGGCGTTCGGTATCGTTTTTTTCAATCCCGACTCCGCCAGTTTGAGCGAACTTCGGTCTTTTGAGCGAGATTTGCTAGAGTCACCGAATCATGGACCAAGTGCGAATGTGAAATGGATTTGGAAGCGACTTGCGGCCGTGAAAGGTAGTCAAATCGAAAAACGATTGAATAACCTGCGTCGGGTAATGGGAGAGGGTGGTGCCGAGCATACAATGGCTTCCGATTCGCTTCCGACTGCTGTCGACGAGCATCGGTGATTCGTTTGGCGAAGGTGCGATCCGTTCGTTGGTATTTCGTATTCAGGGTGCCGATCAACCGATCGGCGCGTTGATGACCGACCTCAAGCAACGCGGCCTGTGGGACGAAACGCTGCTCGTCTGGGGCGGCGGACCCAGAGGGTGCCCCCGGTCGCACTCCGACCAGCGAGGGAGTCAACAAACCCGGCCGCGATCACGACTGGCACGGCTTCTCGATGTGGCTCGCCGGAGCCGGCGTGCGCGGTGGCCAAGCCATCGGCTCGACGGATGAACTCGGCTTCGCGGCCGTCGATGAACCGTGCCACGTCTCCGACCTGCACGCCACGATCCTGCACCTCATGGGCCTCGACCACGAACGCCTGACGTTTTTCTACAAAGGGCTGGAAGAACGCATCACGGGGACTCGTGGGAATGTGGTGACGAAAGCGATTGCGTGAGCGACGGCGAGCAAGTCAATGATTCCAGACTTCACAGACGTCTTCGATCAATTGGTTCGGCGTGATCGTTTCTTCGAGAAGCGACAGCGGCTCCTTCAAAGTTGCGGCGAGAAGAGCTTGTACGTTTTGAAACCGCCGCCGATATTCGCCGCTGCGAATCCGGATTGCAGCAGGATGCGAGTTGCCAGATATCCGCGCTGACCCACTTGGCAATAAGCGGCGATCGAGCGGTCCTGCGGGAGTTCATTCAGTCGCGAGCGGAGTTCATCGACCGAGATATTCACCGCGCCGGGAAGATGCCCCGCATCAAATTCTTGAGACGTGCGGACATCCAACAGGAAGGGGCGTTCGTTGGGGTCAGCGGACATCACCACCTCCACGTCTAATTGCGGATGTTCGCCGCGCAACAGTCCTGCCGCGACAAAGCCGGCCATGTTGACCGGGTCTTTCGCAGAGCCGTACTGCGGTGAATACGCGAGTTCCATTTCTTCCAAATCGAAGACCGTCATTCGTGCTTGAATCGCGACCGCCAGCACGTCGATTCGCTTATCGACCCCCGCTCCGCCAACCGCCTGCGCGCCGAGGATGCGTCCCGACTGCGGATCGAACAACACTTTCAACGTCATCCCTTCGGCACCGGGGTAATAGCCCGCGTGGTTCGCCGGGTGAACGTAAACTTTGCGGAAGGCTCGTTGAGCACGTCGCAACAGTTTTTCAGAAGCCCCGGTCATCGCCGCTGTGCGATCAAAGAGTCCGACGATCGCGGTCCCTTGCGTGCCGCGATAACGGACTTCGCGTCCGAAAAGATGATCGGCCGCAAGCCGACCTTGTCGATTGGCGGGACCGGCCAACGGGATCTGAGTCGCATCGCCGGTCACATAGTCCTTCACCTCGATCGCATCGCCCACCGCGTAGATATCGGGATCGCTGGTCTGAAGCTGTTCATTGACTCGAATGCCACCGCGCGGGCCGACATCCAATCCGGCGGCGACCGCCAGTTGGTTCTCCGGACGAACACCAACTCCCAGCACAACCAGTTGAGCGATCAGTCGCTGTCCCGACTTCAAACGAACGACAAGCCCATCGGCAGTTTGCTCGAATGCTTCGGCGGAATCACCCAGCAATAAGGTGACTCCTTTCGCGGCTAAGTGCTCTGCGATCGGCGTTGTCATTTCTTTGTCGAACGGTGGCAGCACTTGGTCCTGCAACTCGACCACCGTCGTGGCGACACCGCGACGCACGAAGTTCTCCACCAATTCAAGCCCGATGAATCCGGCTCCCACGACGACTGCGTGACGGACACCGTGATCGACTGCCGCTTTGATCCGATCGACATCGGAAAGATTTCTCAACGTGAAGATTCCCGGCAGTTCAAGCCCCGGAATCGGCGGACGCAGCGGCGCGGCACCTGGTGCCAGAATCAGTTTGTCATAGCTCTCGTCGTACTCGCGCCCCGATTCGAGATCGCGCACGCGAATCATTTTTCGAGCACGGTCGATGGACTCGACCGACGACCGAACGCGCACGTCCAACTTGTACCGAGTCCGCATCCGCTCTGGCGTGACGATCAGCAACTTGGCTCGTTCGGTAATCTCGCCGCCGACGTAATAGGGCAGACCGCAGTTGGCGAACGACACGTCCGGTCCGCGCTCAAACAAAACAATCTGCGCGTCCTCCGACAAACGCCGAGCCCGTGCCGCCGCAGACGCGCCTCCAGCAACACCACCGATAATGAGCAGCTTCATGACAAAACATCCTCTTCGTTCTTGTCTCTGCGAATGACTCAACAGTTTTCGTGCGGAAGAATTTCAATCAGGAGCAACAGGACGTTTTGCAGTTCTCTGAATTCACACCACCGGTGGCCGACGGACTCCGCACCTGATTCCACGGCATTCGAGCCAGAATCATTCCCATGCCGCAGGTGTCGGTGAGACCGGCAAAGACCAACCCGGCTCCGACGAACGCTGACAAACCGATCCAATACGGCTGCGCGAAATAGCCCAACGCCGAGCCAATCAGCACAAGCAGCCCGGCCGCGATGCGGACTTGTCGTTCCAGCGAGATCGCTTTCTTTCCACGCACGACCGGCAGTCCAGCTTGCTCCCAGGCGAGCGTCCCCCCTTCAACGTTGATCACATTCACGCCGGCAGCGAAGAGCTTTTCACACGCCTGTTGTCCTCGGCTTCCCGACCGGCAGATGACGTAAAGTGGCGACGGATTCGCCCCACGCGTTTGAGCAAGCAACGTTTGCGGATCAAGCTGATCGAGCGGCACATTACGTGCGAACGCCACATGAATTTCTTGGAATTCAACCGGCGTTCTCACATCGATCAAGTCGATCGCCTCGCCGTTGGCCTGCAATTCGGCCAATTCTCGAGGGCTGATGGTGGTAGCAGTCATGACAGTCTCCTTGGATTTCAGAAAAGTAGGTCGTAAGGTCGTTATCTCGGAACCTGACGATATCTTATTGCAAAAAAAATCAGGGCAAGGCGTCCTCACAGCCAAAGCGGCCTTCGATGCAGCCCATGATGTTTTGGAGATGTGGCTCGATCACTTTGTAGTAAACGCTGCGTCCCAGTTTCTCGCTACCGAGAAACCCGCAGCGCTGCATCAGCCGCAAATGCTCCGACGCCATCGGACTCGGAATGCCGCACGCCTCGGCCAATTCGCCGACTGTGTATTCCGCTTTGAGCAACATCTGGACCATCCGCAGTCGATGAGGATGTGCCAGCGTCCGCA
>JAYVQJ010001002.1:0-4324 GCA_043777235.1 Planctomycetia bacterium | reverse complement strand
AATGAGTTCCGCCGCCGCAATGGCCTCAGCCAGCGTCTTCCCGCTCGCAATGATCTTGGTCTGCGCGTGATTCCAGGCAATCCACAGCCCACAAAACTTCGTTGGGACTTTCGGAACAGGATTGGTTTTCGATGACATGATTCGTTCACTTGTTGGTGACCAAACGGACGTTGCGGCAATCAACGGATGGGATTGTATTCCACCCAGCGAAGGTTCCGCCAAGCCCAGGACTGATCGGGCCGATTCTCGCTGGCCATCAGTGAGTCCGTAGACGTCCCGGATGACTTGCTCTGTGCGAATCGTGCCGCGTACTGTCATCGTGGAAGAGCGACCGAGAGAATTCCTTCTCGACGAACTCTCGATGAGGGGTTTGAGGCGTGACAGAGCGAGTGTGGCGACCGCGGGTGATGGTGCTGCCAATTGCGGCGGCGATCATTGTGGGATTGGTCGCGTTCAAGTTGTCACAGCCACCGCAGCCGCGGTCACAGGCAACGCTCGAAGAACGGCGGCTGGCTCCGAAGTTCACGGCGCTCGATAGTCACAACGAATTGGTCAAACTGGAACGCTATCTGGGTCGCCAAGAAGTATTGCTGATCTTCTTCGACGGAGACGCGGGAGCTGATCGTGATCCGATGCTCCTCCGAGTCCGACAGCAGTTCGACGAACTCAAGCGGCGCGGTGTGCAAGTGGTGGCGGTGAGCGCCGCGATCCCGCAATACAATCGGCAGGCGATGGACCGCGTTGGAAAAATTCCGTTTCCGCTGTTGTCCGATCCGGAGTTCTTCATTCACCGCTTGTGGGGGCGTTACGACGAGGACCGACTTGCAACTCTGACCGGAGTGTTTCTGATCGACCGCGCCGGGCAAGTGGCTTGGTCGAAAGAGACTCCTCGCCCGGAAGCGGACATGGATCGCGTGCTGCCGCCACTGAAATCCTCAACGCCGCCAGAACGGAAGTGACATGTCGGAATCCGTGCCTGTTGCCTCTGAAGTTGATCCGTCCCGTCCCGCGAATTTGCCTCGCGAGTTTTCGGGGACCAAGCTCATCATTGCCGTCTTTGCCTTCGCGATCGTGATGTCGGGCAGCGTGTGGATTTACTCGTATCTGCACGCGAAGCCATTTCAACCGCTGCAAAAGGCGATTCATCGAACATTCCCCAAGTCGTACCCGCAGGTGCAAGGGGGGCAGCGGAAGATGCACCGCAACACCACCAAGACGTTGCGGATCACGCTGCGAGTCAACTTCGACCCGGAGCCGGCCGAGTCAGACGACCAAGTGAATGAGCTGGTCGATCGCCTGGAAGAACTCGCCCGGCAGAACATCGACTTTCCGAGCTACGACGTGTTTGAAGTCCACTGTTTTCATCGTGTGCCGGAACACAAATCGAAGACACGAACCGTCACGCGAGAGATCTCGAAACCCGCAACTAGGAACGTTGAAGTCCAACAATGATTGAAGCCTGAAGCGCCAGCGAAGCTCCGCTGGTGTTTCAGGCTTCAATGGGACGTCATGTGTCAAAATTACGACGGCCAAAATCCGTGTTCGCGCAGTTCTTGAACGTTGTCCGGCGCGCTGGCCATGACTCGTTCGGTCGTGTACTTCAAGAGCGCGACTCCGCCGAGCTTCGGCGGGGCGGTCAGGATGGCGACGCGATCCTCGTCTTCTTGATCGAGCTTTTTGTTGAGCTTCTCGACCACTTCCTCGACGCTGTCGCTGACGATCTTGTTCTCGCCGGACGTATTGCGAATCTTGAGGTTCGAGAACGCCGCCGTTCGAGCCAGCAAGAATTGGATGATGTCCGACTCGTCGTGTTCCTCAAAGAAATCCTCAAATTCTGGCCGCATGTTGTCGGGAGTGATGATCAACGGGCGGCTGATTTTCACTTCGCCTTTTGTCACGCGGACGATCGCTCCGGGCTTCTTGCCGCCGCAGACAAGGAAGTACGGCAACTCGGAAACGTCGAACGTGAACAGTCCGAGTTGGACCGGACGAGCAATCTCGACGGCATGCCAAGCTCGCATGAAGCGGGACTCGTCTTCAAAGGGGTTGAACAACATCGTTTGGTTCCGTTGAGGTTTCCTCATCTCCGGTGGCACCAGTTGAGCACCGGGAGTCGATAGCAACACGCGATAGTTGAGTTGGACGGGAGTCATCTGACAAGCCCTCTCGTAGGACTGCCGAAAATTCGATGGCCCGACTTCTTTGGCAGTGCGGTCGATCAATTTGCAAAGACCGTGCCCAGAACGGAGCAGCTCGATCAGGTGTTTGACAACAAAACCGTCTGTGCGGCATAGTTCTGCCGCTCGAAGGGGGAGCGACGTTCGCGGACCTCCGATCGAGCAGACCGTTTTCAAGTTGCAAGTGGAAGAGGAATCACAGCATGAGTGGACCGATCGTTCGGACAGGCACGACCCCGGAATTCTGGAAGAATTGGGATCAAGTCTTCGGCGGAAAAAAGAAGAGCAGTTCGACCGCAGCCCCCAAAGCCGCCAAAAAGAAGGCCGCGACGAAAGCCGCCGCGCCTAAGAAAGCGGCAAAGAAGTCCGCCAAAAAGGCAGCAAAGAAGAAGTAGTAGGCCGGTCATTCCGTGACCGGAATTCGGGTCACGGAGTGACCCGTCTACGAGGGCCGCATCGTGACCGAGCGTCGTTCTCAGTGGCTCGCCGTCGCGGCGGTGTGGTTCAGCTTTCTGCTCACATCGCTTGTCTCCGTGCCGATCCCGGCGGTGAATGAGCCGCACTACTTGGCCAAGGCGCGACACGATTGGGATCCGACTTGGTGCGCGAACGATTTGTTTCTCGAATCGTTTTCCGCGCACCGAGTTTTCTATCAGACGTTCGGTTGGCTGACGTTGTGGCTCGACTTCACAACCGTCGCCTTCGTCGGCCGAGCGATCAGTCTCGCACTGCTCGCGGCGAGTTGGTCGTCGTTGATTCGACGGCTGCAACGCAATGAGCCGAGTGAGACGAACGCAGCGAACGGATCAGTGCTGCTCTCGGCTTGGCTGTTGCTCGGCCTGCAAGCGATCGGCAATCTGTCGGGCGAGTGGCTGATCGGCGGATTTGAATCGAAGGTGATCGCGTTCGCGTTTGTATTCTGGGCGATCGCGGCGATGCTGTCACAACGAGTGATTTGCGCCGCCGTTTGCAGCGGGATCGCGATCAGCTTTCATCCAATCGTTGGCTTGTGGCATTTGGCGGCCTTGGGAATCGCTGAGTTGCCGCAATTCAAGTCGCATCTCAAAAAGTACCGCCGTTCGTTGATAGCACTCGGACTCTTGAGCGTAACAGCGTCGTTTGGGTTGTGGCCTGCCATCGACATGCTTCGGATCGCGAAGCCGGACGAGACGTTCGCGGCGAACTACATCCAAGTCTTTTACCGGCTCAAGCATCATCTCGATCCGATGGACTTCGGAGTCAGTCACTTCGTCGGTTACGGATTGCTGCTCGCGACATGGTTGTCGGCGATGGCGTGGATGAGACGGAAGCAATTGCTGTCGGCCGGCGACCGTTGGTGGGTCGGATACGTCCTGGCTGCCGCGCTGTTTGCCGTTGGCGGTTTGCTTGCGGGATGGGGGCTTCGGCCAGCGAGCTTGATGGCAGGGTTTCGATGGCGGATGGTGTTGTTGAAATTCTATCCGTTTCGACTGTTCGATCTTCTTCTACCGATCGCGGTGGCGAGCTTGTTGCCCAGGTTGATCAAGTCACGCTGGCTCTGGGCTGTCGGTGTCGTTGGGCTGTTTTGGGCGATGCTAGCGCATCATGTTTTCGCTCCGCCCAATCAGTTACCGACCGCCATGCGAAACGATTGGCGAGACGTCTGTCGCTGGGGCGCGGCGAACACTCCGAAGGACGCGGTCTTTCACACGCCATTTGAGGCGGAGGCGTTCAAGTGGTTTGCTCAGCGGGCTGAGTACGTCAACTTCAAAGACTGCCCGCAGGATGCGGCCGGCATCGTCGAATGGAATCGCCGGCTGAAGCTCATCACGCAGTGGAGCGAGAAGAGTTTCAACGACGACGAAACATACTCGGCCGAAGAACTGCGCGCGTTGGTGCGACAGACGAACGTCCGCTGGGCGATCACTCGCACGCGAGTCCATTACGAAGTGCCGCAGTCAGACTTGCTGTACTCGAACGACACCTACAAGATTCTCCGGCTGCCGGAGATTGTTTCAACCGATCGCCGATAGACATCTTTCACAACTCACCCAGCGAGCCAGGGCCATCGCGCACTTTAGGGGTTTTGGGTAGTTTGCGCAATAAGTGTTTTGATGCTATTGGTTCTCTGTGTTGAATTGTCATTCGCAACGCAGGGAGCATGACGT
>JAYVQJ010001001.1:0-4330 GCA_043777235.1 Planctomycetia bacterium | reverse complement strand
GAAATCTGAGTGCCGGTCAGATTGAGCGACTTGAGTTGCGTCAAGCTCTCCATGGCAGCGAGCGCCCCGTCGCCCACTTGGGTCCGTTCGAGCGACAGCTCTTCGAGGTTCTCCAGCTTCCCAAGCGTCTGCAACATCGGAGCGGTGACGGTGACGTTGGTCAGATTCAAAACGCGCAGCTTGGGAAGCTCCAACGTCACCGCGAAACCAACTTCGGTGATTTTTGTGTTGGTGAAATTGATCGACTCCAAGTTTTGCAGTTTGGCGAGATTCTTGATTCCGTCATCGGTAATCGGCGACGAACTCAACTCCATTCCGGTGATGGTCTCGGTGAGGGAGGCAAGGTTGCAGACACGCAGCACGTCCGTGTCGCGTCGCTCGGCCGTCGGCGTGTTCATGAACTTGCTGATGACCGCCTGCGGATCGTCCAAGCTTGCTGCCGCGTTTGGTTGAGCGGGTGCCGGCGTGATCGTATTCACGTTCGAGGTCGCTTGCTGCGAGACGACGGGAGGTGTCGGTGGCGGCGGGGCGAGTGGTGTCGAGGGAACTTCCTCGCAACCGATCAGCAAGACCGCGACCAGTACTCCCGAAAGAATTGGCAGTGCCTTCCAGGACGATCCGACGCTCAGCAGAGATGACGATGACCGGCGACGCATGAAACCACTCCTTGCAATCAATGAACGCGAAGCACAAAAAACAAACCGACGTATCGAAACTAGAAATGGAAACTTCTTCCGTGACATTCCCAGAGGCGAATTGACTGAAGTAATTGGAAAGTTCTCGCACAGGGTGCAGCGAGCGTGACGGTGGAAGTAATCCGCGCGGCCGGTTGTCGCATTCGCAAGCCGACAACGTTTCCGAGACGCGGGTCGGAGCATATCATCCCCTTCCGCGATGCGTCAGCCGCCGCGCGGGTTACTGCCTGAAAATGCGGAGATTTGACCGACATGCACGATGCGATTCGCGATGCCCTGAACGCTGTCTTTGACCAGCACGATGTCCCCGAAGCGGTCTGTCAATCGGCCGTCGCCGCGATCATGGACGGCCAATGCGACGAGGTTTCGATCGCCGCATTCCTGACCGCTCTGCGAGTCAAAGGAGAAGCTGTTGACGAGATCGTCGGTGCGGCGCGCGCGATGATCGAACGGGCCGGCCGAGTGCCAACGCAACGCACCGGTCTGCTCGACACCTGCGGCACTGGCGGCGACGAACTTCGAACCTTCAACGTCAGTACCGCGACCGCCTTCGTCGCGGCGGCTTGCGGAGTCCCGGTTGCGAAGCACGGCAACCGCGGCGTGTCGAGCAGCTCCGGCTCGGCCGATGTGCTCGAAGCATTGGGAGTTCACACGCAACTCACGCCGGATCAAGTTGGTCGTTGTCTCGATGAAATCGGTATCGGCTTTTGCTTCGCTCCGGTCTTTCACGGAGCCATGCGACATGCCGCTCCGGTTCGCAAAGCACTGAAGTTTCGGACGCTGTTCAATCTGCTCGGCCCGCTGACGAATCCCGCGAACGCCGAGTTCCAATTGCTCGGAGCTTCGCAAACGGTGACTGCCGCGAAATTGGCGCATGCGGTCGCGCGGCTGGGAAGAGGGCGGACGTTCGTTGTCTGCGGGAACAATCAACTCGACGAAGTCAGCCTCTGGGGTGAAACCGCCGTCTTTGAAGTCGTTGGTGCCGTTGTCGAACGTCGCTACTGGACCGCCGCGACATTTGGACTTTCCGAATGCTCCGTGTCCGAGCTGCAAGTCGCTTCGCCCGCCGAGAGCGCCGCGCGCATTCGAGCGATCTTCGACGGACAACACTCGGCCGCACGCGACATCATCGTTGCGAACGCCGCCGCCGCATTGATCGCCGCCAACGCGGAGACCGATCCATTGGCCGCCGCCAACCGAGCCGCTCGTGCGATCGACAATGGCGAAACCGCGTCGCTGCTCACGCGATTCGCGGCACGAACTCAAGCTCTGGCGGCCAAGTAGACCTCTTCGATTTCAAAACGTGTTGTCAATGAGTCGCATTTCATCAGCCGCAACGCGCGAGCGTCCGCTTCGGAAGGTCGATGGCCTTTTGAACCGGACGCGAGCGCGGATTATTCATGGCGACACTTAAGCCTGAAGCGCCAGCGAAGTCGGGCCGACAGGAAAACTTCGCTGGCGCTTCAGGCTTCAATTCCGCTGCCTGTTTGACACGGGATCCCCTCGTGAATAATCCCGGCGAGCGTCCGCTTCGGAAGGTCGATGGACTTTTGAACCGGACGCGAGCGCGTTCCGGCTGATGGTCTAAAGCAACGCCTCGCTGGCGTGGTCAGTCACGGCTTCGTTGCTTCATCCACGAGCACGCGCAGAAACGGTTCAACGTCCGTCACGAGTCCCACCGACTGAAACGTCCCTCGATCCGCCAGTTTCGTAACCGTCGCCGGATTGATGTCGACGCAAACGACTTTCACAGACGCCGGCAGCAAATTCCCAACGGCGATCGAATGCAGCGTCGTCGCGATCATCAAGCAGAACGTCACCCCTTGCGAGTGAATCAGCTCACGCATCGCCGCTTGGGAAGCGAGCGTGTCGGTGATGACGTCGGGGAGCGGGCCGTCGTCGCGGATGCTGCCGGCGAGGACGAATGGAACGTTGTGCTGAATGCACTCAAACATGATCCCGTTGGTCAGCACACCTTGCTCGACCGATTTGCGAATGCTGCCGAGTCGCCGGATGCGGTTGATCGCACGGAGATGATGTTCGTGCCCCTCTTCCGTGCCGCCGCCGTGTTCCAGCGAAATTCCGAGACTTGTGCCGAAGAACGATTGCTCGATGTCGTGCGTGGCGAGCGCGTTGCCGGCAAAGAGCAGATGCACGTAGCTCTCGCGAATCAAACGGCTGAGATGTTCGCGGCTACCGGTATGCACGACGGCCGGGCCAGCAACGACGAGAATCTTCCCGTCTCCTTCGCGAGCACGACGCATCTCGGCCGCGATTTCGCGCACCGTAAAGTTCTTCGGCTTCTCGCTGCTGACGGTGCTCTGCATGAATCCAAACACGCTCAGCTTGTCGCGATCACGCCCCTGAGGAAGCACGCGGATTCCGTGATGCCCGACGACGACGAGTTCACCTTGTTGGACGTCGGCCATTGGTCGAGTGGTGATGAGGTAAGGAGGTGGGGTCGTCGGAAGATGGGGTGATGGCGTGATAGGGAGATCGGGAGAAGTTTCAGAAGGTTCTCCATCTCCTGTTCTCTCTAGCACCCCACCACACCATCTCCCTATCCCTCCACCTGTCACCACCAGCCCACAATCCATCTCCGGCCGCTCAACGCGATGCCACACGCCGCCAATCCGAACCTGCGTCTCTTGATTCGTCGAGCAATAAAAGCCTTCGGGAAACGCGCCGGCCATATCGGCGGCCACAAGCTGCGCCTCTTGAGCGTCAATTCGCACGGCACCGTGTTTACTGATGCTCGCCAGGATCTGTTCGAGCGACTGCTCCGAGTCCGCCGAGACCAACAGTCGGCACGCGCTGGCATCCTGCCTCCGCTGCCCGACCGAGATCTTCAGAATTTCGAACCGCGCACCCTGCGACATGATTTCGTCGAGCACCTTCGGCAACAACAAGCTGTCGATGATGTGCCCTGCGAGTTCCACTTCTTCTGTGAACGGCTGATTGGTTTGACCGAGCAGCATGACGACCTCCCTGTGTAACGATCGGACAACGGAAATGATTCTCGGCGAGATCCCGCTTCTTGGCAAAAGCGTTCCACCGTCATCGCCCAAATTGAAGCATCGGCAGCAGCCCTGACCATAACCAAGTCGCGAGGAACAAGATCCCAATCACCAAGCCCGCACCACCGAATGACCACCAAAAACAACGTCCGAAGCCTTCGTCCACCACAAGGCTCAAGGCAAACCCTTGCAGGACGGGCATCACCATCAGGCCTACCGGAAAGAGAAAGAACGCATACGGAGCAATCAGCACCGTCACGCCAAACGCCAGCAACGATGAAATGAACGCCTTCAGCCAAAGCCCGCCATTCAGGAGCGGATTGTCGGCATGATCGGTGAAGTAGATCACGCCAAGAATCCCGCAGGTCGCCAACAGACTGATTCCGGCAAGCCACATCAATTCCTCACCGCGAGGATACCGCAGCACGATGTAAAACGCAGAGGTGAGGACGAACAGAAACCAAAACTGATTGGCGGGGTCTTCCACCATTTCGATGAGCGTGACAGGTCGCTTCTTCATGGCCGCACCAGATCCAATCCTTCGTGCCGTGATCCACGACGGGAGGTTCAATTTTCTCCCCAACATTCTTCCCCAATTTTGTCTGAATCGGTCGCGCG
>JAYVQJ010001000.1:0-4342 GCA_043777235.1 Planctomycetia bacterium | reverse complement strand
TGAAACAAAGGACAAGGACTCAGACATGGCCCATTTCCGAATCTCCGCCAGCCAAATCGACCAGTTTGAAGAGGACGGCTTCTTCGTCGTGCCGAACTTGCTCGACGCCGACGAAGTTACCCTGCTGAACCAGATTGCTCGTGCGGATCGCGAACTGACGCTGAAGAAAGCAACTCGTGCCGACGGCGAGGGGGGCGCGATCGACCTCGTCGTCGAGAATGAATTGCCTGACGACTCGATTTACAGCGCAATCGTCCGCAGTGAGCGGATCGTCAACGCGATGGAGACGCTGCTGCTCGACGAGGTGTACCACTACCACCACAAGATGATCTTGAAGGAACCGCGAGTCGGCGGCGCATGGACTTGGCATCAGGATTACGGCTACTGGTACAACAACGGCTGTCTGTTCCCGCACCTCGCGAGCTGCATGATCGCGCTCGACAAGGCAACTCGCGAGAACGGCTGCCTGCAAGTGCTGCGCGGATCGCAACATCTCGGCCGCATCGACCACGGCAAGACCGGCGATCAAACCGGAGCCGACCTCGAACGAGTTGACGCCGCGATCGATCGCTTCGAGTTGGTCTACTGCGAACTCGATCCCGGCTCGGCGATCTTCTTCCACTGCAACCTGCTGCACCGTTCCGACCAGAACAAGAGCGATCACCCGCGATGGGCTTTCATCAGTTGCTACAACGCCAAGCACAACAATCCGTACAAAGACTCGCGGCATCCACGCTATTCGCCGCTCGAACGCTGGGACGACTCACGGATCATTGAAGTCGGACAACGGCAATTGTCCGCGTTGCAAAACGCGAATCGTTGACGATGAAACACGGCTGGCGAATTGTCCGGTCTCAGACATGTAACCCGCAGCGTGAGCGAGGGAGTTCCGGGACATTCCCTCGCTCACGCTGCGGGTTACTTAGCGGCGTACCCTTCACAGTCTGAAACATTAGCCAGCCGTGGACGATGAAACGCACCGCCTTGACGGTCGAAAGAGGGCACTCGTATCATCGCCCGCCTTTGTTCAAAAACCGTTGAAAGTCCCCGGAAAATCTCGCTGAAAGACCGATATGAAACCTGAGCCAATGCAACATGCCCACGCCTTGCCGAGTCGCCAGTCGCCACTGATCAAGTGGCTCGACCAGTACGGCAACGCGGCGACCATCGTGGCCTGTGTGGCGATGATCGGCGGAGCGATTTGGTACTCGTACACGCGTACGTCGTCGTCTCGCAGTGAAGCCGCGTGGGCGCAGTACAGCCAAGCTCGATCCGCCGAGGACTTCGGCAACATCGCCGACGTCTATTCGAGCACCGAGGTCGGCACCTGGGCACGCTTGGGTGAAGGGGAGCGGCTCTTGGATTCTGGCATCTCGCTGATGTTCACGGATCGTGAGGGCGCGCTAGGGGATCTCAAGAAGGCGGATGACGCCTTCCGCAAAGTGCTCGGCAACAGATCTGGTCCCGATGTCGCTCGCGAACGAGCCTCGTGGGCGTTGGCGAAATCGACTGAAGCCCAATCCGACAGCGACACGACCAAAGCCATCGAAGGCTACACCACGCTGCTCAGCCAATTCCCCAAGTCGATTTACAAAGTCGCTGCCGAAGAGCGAATCGAGTCCTTGAAGTCACCCGACGCGAAAGAGTTCTACGCCTGGTTCCACAAGCAAAATCCGAAGCCGCCCGAGCTCAAGAAGCCCAAGGACGGCCTGCCGGACGGTCACCCGTCACTCGACTCGTTGATGGATGACAAGCCGGAAGGCGACACGACGGACGACAAGAAGCCTGAGTCGAAAGAAGACGACAAGTCGGAAGTACCGAAGTCCGATGAGAAGGATGAAAAGAAGGACGTTCCGAAGTCCGACGAGAAGAAGGACTCGAAGGAGCCTGACGCGGACAAGCCCGCTGACGACAAGCCCAAGAAAGACGAGAAGCCGGCCGATGAGCCGAAGAAAGACGACAAGCCCAAGAACGAAAAATCACAGTCGGACGATCCGAAATCGGAGAGCAAGGACAAGGATGCCCCGGCGGATTCCAAATGAGCGGCTTGAACGTGGGGCACGTTTTCAACGTGCCCATGCCCGACGGGCACGTTGAAAACGTGCCCCACGAGTTGCTCGATGGCGACGAGGAATTGGACGCCGTCTTAACCGACAGCGAACCATCGGTTGTCACGCTCTCAGCCGAACCACTCCGCGTGATCGTCGAAGCCCGCGCGCACGGCTGGCGAGTCGATCATTACCTGTCTCGGTTGTTTCCAAATTACAGCCGAGCGTTGTTTCAGCGGGCTCTCGAACAAAAGTCGGTCGTGCTGAACGGACTGGCGGTCAAAGCTTCGCGGCGGCTGCGAGTCAACGATGTGCTCGACGTGCGACTGCCCGAACTGCCCGACAGCAGCTTGCCGCCGGAAGACATTCCGCTCGACATCGTGTTCGAGGATGAGCATCTCGTCATCATCAACAAGCCGGCGAACATGATCACGCACCCCGGCAAAGGGCACTATCGCGGCACGCTGGCCGGAGCCTTGCAGTTTCACTTCAACCAGCTCAGCAACGTCGCCGGGCAGCTTCGGCCGGGGATCGTGCATCGGCTCGACAAAGACACCAGCGGCGTCATCGTCATCGCCAAGAACAACCAGGTGCATTGCCGGCTGAGCGAACAATTCGAGCAACGGACGACCGTCAAAGAATACCGAGCCATCGTCTGGGGCGAGGTCGCTCAGGACCGCGGCGTCATCGACACGCACGTCCGCATCAACCCGAAAGTCCGCGAGAAAATGCAGGTCTGCGAGGCCGAAGGAAACGCTCGCCAAGCGGTCACGCACTTCGAGGTCGCTGAACGCTTTCGCGGTTTCACCTTCATGCGTCTGATGCCGAAGACCGGCCGCACGCATCAGCTGCGGCTGCACATGTCGCATCTCGGCCACCCGATCGTCGCCGACGAACTCTACGGCGGCGGTAAATGCGTCCGAGTCGTCGATATCGACGGCACCCTCGCCCAAGCTGAACGCGAAACGCTGCTCTCACGCAAAGCAGAAGCCGCCGCCAAGAAGTCCGGCTTCGATTCGGTGGTCGATACCTTCGACGACGTCCTGATCCGCCGCCAAGCTCTACACGCCTTTCGATTGAGCTTTCGGCATCCTGAGACTGGAATACCGATGACGTTTGAAGCTCCACTTGCGGCAGACTTCGTCGCGACGTTGGACACGCTCCGATTACAGGCCCGATGACGTTACCGACAACTCACCAAAAAAAATGATCGTTGGTTATTGATCGTTGGTTATTGGTCGTTGGTCATTGATCATTTGGGGAACAGAAACCCGTTCGCTTCGACTCCGCAATCTTTGCCTTTCAAATAACCAATGACCAACGACCAATAGCCAACGATCAATCTCCTCTTCTTTTCTCACAAGACTTTCAAAGGACCACCACCCATGAAACTTGCCAAGGTTCGCCTCGCTGACGGTTCCGTCCGTGTGGCTAGTGTCGAAGATCAAACCGTCAAGCTGCTCGATCTGTCGCGGTCGGGAACGATTCGCTGTCTCGCTGACATCTTGAACGAGGCTGATCCTCCGGCGCTTGCTCGGCTGCTGATCGACGAAACCAGCGAGCCTTTGCCGGCCAGTGCGGTACGGTTTCTCGCTCCGATTGATTCGCAGGAAGTTTGGGCGGCGGGAGTCACCTACAAGCGGAGCCAGATCGCTCGCATGGAAGAGTCCGAAGCGGGAGCGTCGCACTACGATAAGGTCTACACGGCTCCGCGACCGGAGCTGTTCTTCAAAGGGAACGCTCGCCGCACCTCCGGCCCCGGCGAGCCGGTTCGCGTCCGAGCCGACAGCCAATGGACCGTGCCAGAACCGGAATGCACGCTCGTCGTCTCGCCGAAAGGGAAACTGGTCGGCTTCACGATCGGCAATGACATGTCCGCTCGCGACATTGAAGGCGAAAACCCGCTCTATCTGCCGCAAGCGAAGGTCTACAACCAGTGCTGTGCTCTCGGTCCATGCGTTTTGCTGGCCGATTCCGCCATAGGCGGACTCGATCGCGATTCGACCAAGGTCCACCTGTCGATTCACCGCTCCGGCCAAGAAGCGTTCCGAGGCGAAACGCATCTCGGCATGATCGTGCGAACGTGGGAGGAATTGATTGGCTGGTTGATTCGCGAGAACGACATCCCCGACGGAGCCTTCCTGCTGACCGGCACCGGCATCGTGCCGCCCGATGACTTCACGCTCGAAGACGGCGACAGCGTGTCCATCGAAATCACGGGGATCGGCACTCTGACCAATCCGGTGGTGAAGGCCAAAGCGTAGTAGCGTCATTCCATGACGCTGATTCCGAGT
>JAYVQJ010000999.1:0-4352 GCA_043777235.1 Planctomycetia bacterium | reverse complement strand
GATGTCGGAAGTCTGCGATGAGATCGATCCGACGTTACGTGAGAATGTCTTGCACGACATTCCCAGCGACGTCCGTCAGGCGGAAGTCGCGGCCGTTGAAACGGTACGTCAGCTTCTCGTGATCGAGCCCCATCAAGTGCAGCAGTGTCGCGTGCAGGTCGTTGACGTGGACCTTCTTTTCGACCGCCTTGTAGCCGAAGGGATCGGTCGCTCCGTGGTGGAAGCCGCGCTTCACTCCGCCGCCGGCCATCCAGATCGTGAAGCCGTTCGGGTTGTGGTCGCGGCCTTTGGCACCTTGTGAATCGGAAGTACGGCCGAACTCACCGCCCCAGATCAGCAGCGTGTCTTCGAGTAAGCCGCGAGCCTTGAGATCACCCAACAACGCCGCCGCTGGCTGATCGGTGTGCAGGCCATTCGAGCGATGATTCGTTTGCACGTCCGAGTGACAATCCCACGGGACGTCATTCACGCTGCCGTCACCGCCGGTTCCTTTGCCGGCGAAGATTTGCACGAACCGCACGCCACGCTCGACTAGCCGCCGAGCGATCAAGCATTGCCGAGCGAACGTCGCGCACTCCGGCTTGTCCATGCCGTACTGCTTGTGAGTGGCTTCCGATTCCTTCGCGAGATCGAGCGCTTCGGGAGCGGCCATCTGCATCCGATAGGCCAACTCATACGAATTGATGCGCGCGGCGAGGTCGGCTTGCGTTGATCGAGTGGCGGCGTGCTCCTGATTCAATGCTCGGATCAGATCGAGTTGTGCTCGCTGCTGGGCGTCACTGTGTTTGCCATCGCGAGCGAGATTGTCGATCGCCTCTTTACGACGCGCATCGAGCGTCATGGCTTGATAGGTCTTCGGCAAGAATCCGGCGGACCAAATCTAATCGTCGCCGCGCGGCCGAGTGTCATGCAGCACGACATACGCCGGCAGGTCTTGGTTCTCGGCCCCCAAACCGTAGGTCATCCACGCACCCATCGCCGGGAGTCCGGGCCGATTCGTGCCGCACATCAATTCGATCGCGGCCGGAGCGTGATTGTTCTGTCGCAGATACATCGAGTGAATGAAGGTCATCTCATCGACATGCTGCGACAGATGCGGAAACAGGTCCGAAACCCAACTCCCCGATTCGCCGTACTGCCGCCACTCGAACGGCGACTTCAAACACTTCCCGCTGGTCGTGAAGAAGCCGGTCTTCGGATCGGCTCCCGCCAAATCTTGTCCGTCTCGCTTCTGCAATTCGGGTTTGTAATCCCACGTATCGACCTGCGAAGGAGCTCCGGTCATGAAGAGCCAAATCACCGACTTCGCCTTCGGAGCGAAATCCGGCTGCTTCTGGGTGAGCGGATTTTTCTGCGCGAGTAGGTTCGCACGAACCTCGTCATTCAGCATCGACGCGAGCGCGAGCGATCCGAAGCCGAGACCAGCGTCTCGTAGAAATTTGCGGCGAGGAGGAAGTGGAAGTTGCATTGTCGATGACCTCGTTTGGGCAGGACGATTTGGCAGAATGATGGGGGCAGAATGATGAGGCTTATCATTCTGCCCCCATCATTCTGCCAATTGTTTTCGCATTCAATCCACGTACACGAACTCATTCAGGCACAACAAGACTTGGCAGAACTCGGCCAGTGCGAGATTCATCTGCGGATTAGCTGCAGACTCTTGCTTAACGAATGCGAGCATCCGATCTCGTTCGGTTTGCGACGGCTGCCGCGCGAAGGCGAATTGGTAGGCACGATCAACGGCCGTTTCGAGCGGCGTCTCGGTGTTCGGGCGGATGCGAGCGGCGAGCTTTTCGGCCTGTTGGCGAACGAACGGTGAGTTCATCATCGTCAGCGCCTGCGTCGGCAACGTCGTACTGACACGCTCGCCGATGCTTTGCGTCGGTTCGGGAGCGTCGAACATCGTCATGAACGGAATCAGTTCGCTCCGTTTGACGCGCAAATAAACGCTGCGACGCGGCGTGTTGTCGAGAATGCTGGGGCCGTACATCGTCGTGTCGAGCGATCCGCCGACGGCCAGCCGGCGTCGCGAATGATCTCGGCTTCGAGACGTTGCGGTTTGTGGTGCCAGTGGAAGCGGTTCTCTGGGTCGATCTTCAGGTTCTCCGGCGCGACGTCGTTCGCTTGCTGATAGACCGCAGTAAGCATCATCGCCTTGTGCAGCGGCTGGAGCTTCCAGCCCCCTTTGACGAATTCCGCCGCGAGCCATTCGAGGAGTTCCGGGTGCGTCGGCCGTTCGCCCTGCGCTCCAAAATCATTCGACGTGCCGACGATTCCTTCGCCGAAATGATGCTGCCACAACCGATTGACCATCACGCGCGCGAGCAGCGGGCCGGCACCGTGCTCGGCATCCGTCATCCAACTCGCGAGGCCGATTCGCGGATCGACTGGCTGCTGACCGGCCGCTGGTTTTGGCAGCCAATGAGCTTCTTTGTCAGCCGCCGTGGAGACCACTTGGAGGAAACTCGGCTCGGCCTTCCCCTGCTTGTTATCGACTTCGCCGCGCCGCAGCAGAAACACATCCTGCCCGCCGGCAATCGTCGTGTAGACCTCGGACAGCGGCGGACGTGGTTCGCGTTGAGCATGATCGCGCATCGTGTTGAATACCTTCGCGGTCTCGGCATCGAACGAACTGAACCAGTGGACCATCGACTCGCGCACCGATTCGGCAAGCTGATTGTTGTTCGCCGCCAGCGTCGCACGAATCTCGCCGAGATGCTGCGGTGTGACATCGCCGGCCCATGTCGCCGGGTTCGGTTCGGTACTCATCGCGAAACGAACTCGGCCGAGTCCGAGATCGCGGAAGTGCAACTCGAAGGTCAGCTCGGTACCGCTTGGGAAACCGAGGAGGCCACCCTCAATCTCAAAGATCGCGGCGTTGTCTTTGCGAGCGTTCTCACGCACGACCCACGCGGTCGCCGGCTTGCCATCGACGGCGTTTGCCAACGGCTGATCCTTGTCCTCGAACGCAGCGAAGACCGGCTTCAATTTCAGTTCGATCGGTTTTTCTTTTTCGGCGGCGGCTCGATCGAGCGGCCGCGCGGTGACTTTTAGCTCGACCAATTGAAAGCTGCCGTCGCCGTTGAGTCCGGGTCCGCGCTGTGGCAGCGACTTGTCGGTGAACGTGTCGAGCCGCAGCGACGTCAGGTTCTTCTGAAACGTGTGAGTCGTGACCGTACATTCTTCGGCCTCGCGCGGCGCACGCGGACGGCGGCGAGCATTTGTTTCCGGTGCGAAGCCGCCATCGTGAGCCACGATGCCGGCCGGCAACATCTTCATCCACGAGCGCTCTGCCTCGGCCGCGATCGGATCGAGCACTTGCCAACGCGGCGCATCGGGCTGCTTGCCGAGTTCATTCTTCTGCCATTCGGCAAATCGTTTCGGCAACTCTTCGGCGGCAAACTTCTTGAGCGCGGCGACGAGCGGCTCATGCTCGGCACGGTGCTTCTCGACGGCTCGTAGCGTCGCGGCCGGATCTGGGTCGTACATCTTCGGCCCGTGAGCCGTCCGCGCGAGCGATGCGGCGATGCCGTAATAATCCTGAGCGGGAATCGGATCGTACTTGTGTTCGTGACAGCGCACGCAGCCGAGCGTCAGGCCGAGCATCGAGCCACCAATCGTCATGATCATGTCGTCGAGTTGGTCGTACCGAATTCGCTCGACGGTCTTCGCGGTGATCTGGCCGGGATACGGCCCCGCGACCAAGAAGCCGGTCGCCGCCGCGCCGCGATAGTCGTCCGGCAAGAGCTTGTCGCCGGCGATCTGCATCCGCACGAACTCAGTCGACTTCGCCTTGCCAAACGCTCGCGAGAACGTGGTCTTCCCCTGCATCACATGCAGCACGGCCGCGGCCACCTGGCCTTGAGTTGTCGCACGAGCCAACACGTCAGCCGCTTCGTCCAAGCGTTCCTGCCGCAACGCGGCGAACAAGGGGGTTGCCAGTGAAGCGGCCACTCCAGTTTGAAGAAACGTGCGACGATTCATGGCGAGATCATGCCTCTGGCAACGGAGACTGTCGGTTCGCGGCGTGCCATCCAATTGTTTTACTCAAACTGAGCGGTTTTCAACGCAAAGACGCAGAGTCGCAAAGAAAACAAGACAAGTAAATCCTCCGCCATTCCATTCATGGTCGCAAAATAATGACATCGAAAAGTTGCGCCGTGACGACGAATCGCAGTTCATTTCTTTGCGGCTCTGCGTCTTTGCGTTGAAAGTATTCAGCCAAGAACCGCTCAGTTTGAGTACCTACCCTTTCGAATTTGAGCTTCCCGTCAGTGTTTGCAACTCCGATTCGATCGAGGCGATCTGTTTGATCAGCGTCTTCAATTCGTCCGGGTCATCGTTCTGCTTCT
>JAYVQJ010000998.1:0-4357 GCA_043777235.1 Planctomycetia bacterium | reverse complement strand
TCGCCGATTTTGCACCAACTGTTTTTGTGGCTGTAGCCTTTGAAGTCGAACTTCACCAGCCGCTTGCCGAGCTTCCGAATCCACTCGGCGGACGACACGCCGTACTTCAGCATGTTGCTGCAATCGAAGTACGCGCCGGCCCACGGGCTTTTCAGATCGTCCACGAACGAAATCAGGTGCTCCGGCTTGGTGATGAAATTGTTCCAGACGGTCTCGATGCAGATTTTGACTTTGTGCTTCTCGGCTAGCGGCAGAGCCTTTTTGATTTCGGCCTGCGAGCGTTCGTAGCACTGCTCGAAGGTGACGTCGTCCTTCACGACACCGGGGACGAGCAGCACCGTGTCGCAGCCGAAGAACGCGGCGTCCTCGATGGCCCCGTTCAAAGCGGCCAGCCCTTTGGCTCGAACCTCGGCGTCGGGCGACGAAAGCGTGTCGCGCCAGTGAACGCTGTCGATCACGCCGTGAATCACGATCCCGGTTTTTTCGGCGGCCGCCTTGGCTTCGGCCTTGTTCAATCCACTGGGACTATCCACCTCAACCCCTTGCAGGCCGAGCTTCTTGATGAGGTTGAACTTGTCCTCAATCGAGCCATCATGCCGGATCATCCCGTACTTGACCGCGATCCGCAGCTTCGGTTTCTTCGGCTCGTCAGCCAGAGCGAATTGCATCGGCAACGTGGCCACAGCCGAAGCCGCGAGTGTGGATTTGAGGAAGTCACGACGGGGAAGAGATGCGGACATTCGATGTCTCCTGCGTGGGGTTGAGTCAGTCAATTCCAAGAAAGAAATACATGACCGTTCCGGTCGTTGCTTCAAAGGTTACGAGTGTTGTCTCTTCGTAGAAAGACTCGCCCATGCTCTTGGTCCAATCCACAAAATAGATTTCCGAAGTCGCTTCCGTCGGTGGATGCCACCATGGAGGGGTTTCACGGCCGTTGAGTGGCATTCGTTCGCGATAGTCATTGAATCCAATCCGCCGGACGTTCTTCGGAAGAATCCTCCGAAAAGTTGCCGGATCGGTTTGGAAGGTCAAAAACACTTGCTCGCTAACGCCGGAACGCCAGTAACTGCTTCTCAAGTTCGTGACGTCTGCCGTCGGTGGCTGATGGAATTGCGATTCAAAAACGTAATTCGGATTTGTGCTGCGAATCCAAGTGAAAGTCACAAAGCCAATGCAGCCAATACCGATCAACGTCAACGCTATCAGCGGAACACCGCCCAGCAACCGAAATGTCTTCGAGCCATTGTCGCGACCGAAACAGTACACGCCGAATGCAGCCATCCATGCGGCGGTAAACGCACCGAGAACGATCAGCCAAAACAAAAGAACGAACCCATCACCCACGATCCAAACTCCTGTCTGGATGTCTGTCTTCGGACCACTCAATCACATTCAGTCCACAAACAAGAACTCGTTGCTGTTGAGCAGCACTCGGCAAGCGTTGGCGAGGCCGTGTTGGCGAGCGTAATCGGTCAGAACTGTCCGTTCGCGGTCGGTCGGTTCGCGTTGCCAGACGAGCCGGATGGCGGCGGAGACTTGATGGCTCAGATCGCCGCTCGACGCTGAGGCTCGTGTGGCGAGATGTTCGCTCTGACGCACGACGAACGGGTTGTTGAGTATCGCCAGAGCCTGCAACGCCGTGACCGATGAATTCCGCACCGCTGTGAGCTGCGACGAATCGGCGACGTCCAGTGTCTCCATCAACGGATCGGGGAGCGTGCGGAAGATGAACCGGTACACGCTGCGCCGCCCGTTCTCCGGCCGATCGGGATCGAAGTTCGCGTAGTCGATATTCGGAGTCACATGAATGCCGTTCGTCTGAATGAACTGCTTGACCGACTCGCCGCCCATACGGCGATCCAGTGTGCCAGTCGTCGTGATCAACGCATCGCGCACCGACTCAGCATCCAGCCGAGTCCGATTCATCCGCCACAAGAACCGATTGTCCCCGTCGATCGCCGCATTGCGTTCGTTCGTCTGTGAGGACTGCCGGTAAGTGGCGCTGGTGACGATCAGGCGATGGAGATGCTTAAGGGTGGGGAGGTGGGGTGATGGGGAGGTGGGGAGAGAAGAGTCTGACTTCTCGCTCCCCATCTCCCTATCTCCCCATCCCCCTATCAACTCAAACGCCAGCCAATCGAGCAACTCCGGATGCGTCGGCTTGCCTCCCATTTGGCCGAGATCGTTGGGCGTGTCGCAGATGCCTCGGCCGAAGTGGTGATGCCAGATTCGATTCGCGATGCTGCGCCACGTCAGAACGTTGCGGCGATCGGTCAGCCAGCCCGCGAGTGCCGCTCGGCGAGCGGCTTCATCCGTCGCATTCGCCAATTCAAATCGCGCGGTGAGTCCTGGGACGCACGTCAGTGATCCGGCTTGAGCGATCTCTTTCGCCTGCTTGATGTCGCCGCGAGTCAGCAGATGCACCATCCGCACCGGCCGCTTGCTCGGCGGAGCGAACGGGTCCGATTTCGTTTCGCCCGACGCCGCGAAGATCATTTGCGGTGCGGGGAGGGCGACCAAGTCACGTTCGACCTGCGACTGCCGCACGTACCGCGCGAGTTCCGCTCGTTCGATGTCGTTCCGTTCCGCGGCCGGCTTCTTCAGAATCGAGTTGATCTCCGCTGGGATCAGGTCGCCATCGAGCGCCAGCGATTCGGTCGCTGTCGTGACGGAAATCCTCGGCCGGCCAATCAAGTGCCCGCCGCCGTGAAGTTGTTCGAGCAGGACCGTCAACACGGTTCCACCATCAAATGAAACCGGCTGTGCGAATTCATAAATGGCTCGATGATCCTCGCCGACGCGAGGATGAATGCCCCAGGCCGTTCCCGGATTGCCGTCGATTGTGTGCGCGATCGTCCAGCCATCCTGATTGAAGTCCGCTCGCGGATTCTTCAGCGTCAGAGGTTTCATCTCGGCAACAGGGGTTTGATTCGATGATGCGGACTGCGGAACGGCGAAGACTTTGAACTCGCTCAAATGCAGATTCCCGTTGTCCTGCCGGCCGGGTCCGCGCTTCGAAAGCGAATCGTCGGTCAGCACTTCGAGTCGCAGTGCGGTGATGCCGCGCAGCGGCGTGTGATACGTCAGCGTGTAGGTGTCCTTCTCTGGTCGCTTCTCGCTCACGAGGACGGAGCCATCCGATTGCTTCGTCAGTGTCGAGCCTTCCGCCGACTTCATCTCAACAGGTTCGAGCACTTGCCAAACGGACGGTGCTGCAGCTTGCTTGGCTTCAAATGCCACAGCCAATTCCTGCGCCGCCGGTGTCAGCAATGACGGATCCGCTTGCCCCTTGAGTCCGCGGAGGCGAGCCAACTCGGTTCGCAGCGATTGCCGACGGCGACTGAGTTTTGGATCGGCGTCGTAGGTTCGCTCCCCTTTATCGACGCCGGCGAAGACCGCTTGCAATGCGTAGTAATCCGACTGCGTGATCGGATCGAAGAAGTGATCGTGACATCGAGCACAATGCACGGTCGTGCTGACGAACGTGCTCATCACGGTCGTGACCATGTCGTCGCGGTCGAGGTACTGCGCGATGCGGCGATCGTCAGTGTCGTCTTGAATGCTCTGCAACGAGCTTTCGTCGAACGGGCCTGTCGCCAGGAATCCGGTGGCAGCGATCGCCTGTGAATCGTCGGGATGCAGCGCATCACCTGCGACCTGCTCGGCCACGAATTGCGAGTACGGCTTGTCGTCGTTGAATGAGCGGACCAAATAATCGCGATACGGCCACGCGGTTGGCCGAGGCCGGTCCTGATCGTGGCCGTGAGACTCGGCGTAGTGCACGACGTCCATCCAATGCCGCGCCCAGCGTTCCCCGAAATGCGGACTCGCGAGCAAGCGATCGACGAGTTGCTCATAAGCATCGTCTTGCGAATCAGCGACGAAGCTTTCGACCTCTTCGGGAGTTGGCGGTAAGCCAAGCAGATCGAAATGAACTCGGCGAATGAGCGTTCGCCGATCCGCTGGTGGAGAAGGTTCCAAGCCGTTTTCGACAAGCCGACTTTGCACAAATCGGTCAATGACGTTGATCGGTTCAAACGGCGACGATCGCTGTTCAACGCGCGGAACCGCCGGGCGATTCAACGGACGGAGCGACCACCAAGTCTCATCTGTTGCGGCCTTGTCGGCGGCCGGTGGCTTCGGCGATGTCGAAACGTTCTCGTCGGCGAGTGCGAGCCACCAGCTCAAGCAAATTGCGAGAGCACACATCGCCGCACAACGGACGAAACGGGGATGCCGCACGAATCGCGATGAGGTCTGCGGCAATGCACTCGGACGAACCATTTCCCAGAATCCTAGTGAGGCTTTGCCTCAGACCAAATCAGCCGGAACGCGCTAGCGTCCGGTTCGAGAGTCC
>JAYVQJ010000997.1:0-4360 GCA_043777235.1 Planctomycetia bacterium | reverse complement strand
CGAGGGAAACAAAGGGAAACGCCTCTTGTCATCGCCCTCGCTGACGCTGCGGGTTAGTAAAGTAAGTGCCATTGCGCTAGCGCGTGCCGGCTGATTTTTCCGACGGACACACAGCAACATCGGGAACTTATTGCGAACCCGTTCTTAAGTGATTAGTGCAGCCAGTCAGATGGCGGACGGGCACCAGACAGCTTGAGGTCTTGGTAATTGATGCCGGTGCCGTTGAGCATGTTCCACTTTTCCGGCGGCAGGTCGGCTTTGCGGACGAAGTACAACCATCCGTCTGCGATCTCTTGATTCGGCGGACTGTCCGGGAGCAATTGAATTTCCATGCCTCTCAGGACGGGCGACTGCTGCACAAGCTCGTCCAATTGGAACTGATGCAGGACCGGCATCACTACGACGTTTCGCTTTCCGTCCTGTGGCGTCATCACAGTCAGCAGACTCCGAGTGATGCTGTCTCCCCAATATGTTCGCTCAAAGCCCAGCCGATCCGCGCCATACAAGCCGCCGACCATTAGGTTGTAGTAGCTCAGTTGGCACGGGTGCATCACGATCACGCCGATGCTCTGAGCCGCCAAGAACAATGACATCGTAATCCCAGATGCTCGTTGAGTGGCGACCAGTCGCCATCGACCGGAGTCCGTTTTCTGTCGCAAGCGGCTTAACGCCACGTCGGCCCCGCGACCGATCAACACGGCCCAGATCGGAAAGCTGACGAGAAACAATCGTTCGCCGTCATAGACCGCGACTCCCGGCACAGCGAACAACACGAGCGGAAACAGCGTCGCCGCAAGTAGCAGTTGTTCGCGCGGTTGTTGCCATGCTCGGCCACCACCGAAGACTCCACATAGACCAAGCACATGCAAGCCCACTGGCACCGTGACGGCGAACATCACGAACGGGTAATGCCACGGCACGTCTTTGTCGGCCCAGACTTGGCCGAGGTAGTAGCAATTCAAAACCGCGCGGCTGGTGGTCCTCGCGAAGTACTCGCGAAAGTTGTGCAGCGGATCGAGCCACAGCCACGGCCAACCGACAAAGAAAACGATCAGCCCTACGAGTCCGAAGATCGCCAACGGTTTGATGGCTCGCGTTCGCCAATGCCACAACGCCCACACGCCGACTGCCGGCGGAATCAGGATCGCTTGCATCTTCGTGAGCAGCGCGAGGCCGAAGAGGACGCCGGTCAGTGTGGGAATCACCCAGCGTAACTGTCGCTTGTCGGATTCCACTCGCCACCAATGCGCGACCGCCAGGATCGCCGCCGAGTACGTCAGATTCATGAACGTCTCGAGCGATGCGAGGTGCGCGTGAGCGAACACGCGCGGCATCAGTACCAGCGAAACTGCCGCGACGATGCCTGCGGCTCGGCCGTACCACTTGGTGGCGAACAGACCAATCAGAAAGACCGTGAGAGCGAACGCCGTTGCGGAACCGACTCGCGCGCAGTCCGTCACGAAGCGAATGCCGTGCTCGTTGAGCGGATGATCGCCTGGAGGAAACAACCACTCGACCAAATCATGCCAGAAGCCCAACCACACACGGCCGAGCGGCGGATGATCGGGGTTGTAGTTTGATTTCGGCCCGAACACGTCTTCGACGCTGTCAGGAAGCAGCAAGAGAAAGTTGCCACCGTCGCGCAACGCTCGCCACTGATAGACCCCCATCTGGACGTTGAACGATTCGTCGAGCGTGATGCCCGGTCCCTCGAAGAGCTTCGGGTAGTCACCGGCCGCATCGAGCGTTAGCACCACCGACACCAACGCGACCGCTGCCACCGCCAAGGGGCCGAGAATTTCGCGTCGTTGGATCGGTGTGGGTTCCGCAGTCATTCGTCGTATCCGTTTCGATGTCTCTTAGTCGCCGCGAGTTTAGGGAGCCGCGAATCCAGCGGCGAGGTTGCCCTTCAACCAGCAAACGCTTTGAATTCGTCTCTTGCCCGTCGATTGCGATTTCAGCAACGAACCTCACCTTGAAACTCGGAGGCCATAATGAACTTGTTGCGTCGGATGTTTTGGACTCTGTCTCTGGCTCTGCTTGCCCTGTCGATTCGCGAACTGATTGCGGCGGATGATTATCAACTCGGACCCGACTCAATGGTTCAAGAAGGAGTGCCGCAGGGGAAGATCCTCGAAGGGAAATTCACCAGCCCGAAAATCTTTGAGGGAACGGTTCGTAATTATTCGGTCTACGTCCCGGCTCAGTACGACGGTTCGGCGGCGGCGGCCGTGATGGTCTTTCAAGACGGCGGCAGTTACGTCAACAAGACCGGGCAGTTCCGCGTGCCGGTCGTGTTCGACAACCTGATCCACAAGAAACAGATGCCGGTGACGATCGGAGTCTTCCTGAATCCGGGTGAGGTTCCGGCCGCGAAGCCAGGTGAAAAGGGACGCAGCAATCGGAGCTTTGAATACGACTCGCTCGGCGATCAGTACACTCGGTTCTTGCTGGAAGAGATTCTGCCGATGGTCACGAAAGAGCATTCGCTCAAGCTGACGGACGACCCGAATCAGCGGGCGATCTGCGGCATCAGTTCGGGAGGCATCTGCGCGTTCACCGTCGCGTGGGAGCGGCCAGATCAGTTCCGCAAGGTGCTCAGCCATGTTGGCAGCTTCACGAACATCCGAGGCGGGCATGTGATCCCGGCGGTGATTCGGAAGACCGAGAACAAGCCACTGCGCATCTTCCTGCAAGACGGCTCGAACGATCTCGACAACCTGCACGGCAGTTGGCCGCTGGCGAATCAAGAGATGGCTGCGTCGCTGAAGTTCAAGAACTACGACTACAAGTTCGAGTTCGGCGACGGCGGCCACAACGGCAAACACGGCGGAGCAATCTTGCCCGATTCGCTCCGCTGGCTGTGGCGGACGGAATAAATTCAGTAGTTCCAAGTTCGTGAAGTTTGCGTTTGCCTTTACTCCGAAGGAGTTGCGTCTCACAGCCCAGGGTTGCTCGCGCAGCGAGCTACCCTGGGTTGGGTATCGAAATGACAGTCGTACCCCGAAGGGGTTCCGTCATTGAAAATCCTCAACTGACGCAACCCTTTCAGGGTAAGTCGGACCCATCCTCCTCATCCCAGGGTAGCTCGCTTCGCGAGCAACCCTGGGCTATGTGGCGCAATCCCTTCGGGATAAAGACAGTTCGGTTTCGATCAAACTTGGAACTACTGAAATTTGGAGTGCGGCGATTCATCACCGCTTTTCCATTCGGCGGAGCCGCTTTCGATTTTCGACTGAAGCAGAATGATCGCAGAAAAATAGCGGCTTCGCCGCGATTCCAAAGCGGCGATGAATCGCCGCACTCCAAAGGAGTTTGCATCCATGCGAATGCTCATGGTCTGTTTCTTGGCATTGTGCGGAACGGTGTCGCTTGCGATGGCTCAGGACATGCCGTTGTCGCAGGTGTTGATCGACGGAGAAGGCTGGCAGTTGCTGAGTGAAGGGCACGCCTTCACCGAGGGTCCGGCGACGGATAAAGAAGGCAACGTCTTCTTCACCGACATCCCGAACAACCGCATTCACAAGATCACAGTCGATGGGAAAGTCTCGGTCTTTGCCGAAGAGACTGCGAAGACGAACGGCTTGATGTTCGGTCCCGATGGCCGCCTTTACGGTTGTCGCAACGGGGATCGGAAGATCGTGGCGTATGACTCGGCGGGCAAGATGCAGACGATCGCCGAGGACATCGACAGCAACGATCTCGTCGTTGGTTCCGACGGTCGCATCTTTGTGACTGATCCGCCGAATCAACGAGTTTGGTTGGTCACGCTGACGGGTGAGAAGAAGATCGTCGCGAGTGGCTTTCGTCCGAACGGAATCATCCTGTGGCGAGACGAAACGACGCTCGTCGTCACCGACAGCGACATCCCATACTTGTGGGCTTTCCGAGTGGATGCCGATGGAAATCTCTCCGCCAAAGACAAGTACTATGGGCCGCTGATGCTGCCTCCGGGCCGAGAAAAACCGGGTTCGGACGGCATGACGATCGACAAGGATGGCCGACTGTACGTGACGACGGCGTCCGGCGTGCAGATGTTCGATCCGACCGGTCGCTTGGGAGGCACGATCCTCAAACCACAGCCGAACAAGCCGCTCTCAAACGTCTGCTTCGGCGGCCCCGGTTTGAGTGATCTGTACGTCACGAATGGCGACAAAGTCTATCGCCGGAAGACGAAGACTGCGGGAGTCGTTTACGGGAAGAAGTAAATGGCGAGCCGGACGGCGAAGTCTCGCCATCGCGAATCGAAGAACTGGTGCAGACGCTGGAAACGGATGTGGTGCCGCGCATCGAATCGCAATTCGGAGCGTTGCAAGATGTGGATCGAGACGGACGCTTCGCGGTGGTGTTGACGCCGTGG
>JAYVQJ010000996.1:0-17139 GCA_043777235.1 Planctomycetia bacterium | reverse complement strand
GGGGCAACCGCAGGGCGAGGAGGTTTGCTTCAAGGTCATCACGGAATCTCCAATCGCTGAACCCGAACCGAACTACCAAACCGTCGCGGGCTAACTCGGATTATTCATGGCCGCCTCACGGAGGAAGCGGCCTGCCGCTCAGTAACCCGAAGCGTAAGCGAGGGCGAACTGTCACGATGCCCTCGCTTACGCTTCGGGTTAGTAAATCGGCGTGAATCATCCAGGCTAACGCCCTCCGCTCGCCTGGCATCGTTTCAAGGAATGTAAATGAACTCTTTCAAATTGAAGATCGCATGAACGAGATCGCGCCAGACGAGTAGGTTGGCCAACGCCTGACTCGCCGGGACTTGGTGAAGCTCGGCGAGTTCGAACGCCGTCCGCTCGAAGCGCTGGCGTTCGTCGTCGGCTGGTAAGCGATTGAGGGCCGTTTGAAACAGGAAGTCGATGCGGGCACCGATCGAATCGTCCGTACGAGCGATCAATCGAGCGGCCCAAACGTCGGCCTGTTGCAGCACGAATGGATCGTTGAGCAATGCCAGTGCTTGAGCCGGAACGTTCGTCACGTCGCGGCGGCCTTGAGTCACTTTGCCGCCCGGAAAATTGAACGCCTCCAGAAACTTCGGGCCTTCCATCAGATTGTTTTTGATGTAGATGCTGCGGCGTCCGTTTCCATCCAAAGGCCCGGCGAAGAGGCGGCGGTCGGCGTAGTCCTTGTCTCGGAACGGCTGCACGCTGGGGCCGAACAGCGTCCGATCCAGACGACCGCTCGCGGCCAGCATCGCATCGCGGATCGCTTCGGCTTCCATGCGTCGAGCCGGGTAATGCTGCAACAGGCGGTTCTGCGGATCGACCTCGCGCGACGCGGTGGAAGGTTGATTCGACAACTGAAACGTCCGAGTCAGGACGATCGAACGGATCAGCTTTTTGATTGACCAACCCTCGGCGACGAAGCGAGTTGCCAGATGGTCGAGTAGTTCTGGATGCGACGGCAATTCGCCGACGTGGCCGAAGTCATCGACCGTTCGCACAAGACCGGTTCCGAACAAGTGATGCCAAACACGATTGACGATCACTCGCGCGGTGAGCGGATTGCTGGGACTTGCGATTTGGTTGGCAAGTTCCAACCGGCCGCTGCTCGGCCCTTTGAAGGCGTCGCTCGAACTCGACAACACCTCCAGGTAGCGACGCGGCACGGCTTCACCCGGCCGAGCCACATCGCCTCGCGCGAAGACTGGCTGATCGTAGCCGTGTCCCGATTCAGCGACTCCGGCGACAACGCGCGGGATCGCGAGTTGCGATTCGATCTTCCGGTATTCATTCGCGAGTTCCGCCAGCCGCGCGGACGAGCCGATTTGATTCGGCAGCAACTCGCGCCGCAGCAACAGGTCGAGCCAGCGAGCATCGTCGTCGGTCGCTCGATTTTCGGACCATGCTCGGATCGCGTTCGCGATGAGGTCGGCATATCGAGCGGCCACGTCTGCAATCGACGCCGGTTCGTTGCCAGCGAACAGCGGGCGCAGATGAGCGACCTCCGCTTTCGGCGGTTCGCCGACGTCGTGCAAGACGACTCGAGTGATGCCGAAGTACGAACGGGGATTCTCGGCGGCCTTCTCCCACGGCAGGCGATAGTTGCCGGGATCGCCACCCAACGCCGCGAGCTGATCGGGAAACTTCGGGTTGTCGAACATCGTCATCAGCTCGGCATACGTCCGCAGCGAGTCCCGTTCATCGGGAGGCGAGAACGTCTCCCAGTGCAAATCGGTCGTCGTCAGTGCTCGATAGTTTTTGTAGTTGAGTTGGCAATTGCTGGAGACCAACCGCACCGCGCTGCTGCGTTGGCCAAGCACTTGAAAGCTGATGTGTTTCTTGCCGAGCGGAATCACCGGCGACCGCAGCGTGCCGTTGAGCTTGTCCGACAGCGCGTGCGTGAAACATCCCGCCGGCAAGACCGCGCGAACGAGCGTCTCCCCGTCGGCATTCAATGCGAAGTCGCCGCTGCGTCCCGGATCGTTTCGCAGCGCATGTCCTCCGGTTTGCCAGCCCGCTGTCCCAGGCGAGCGGGGCGGCGTTAGCCCCCCGGTTGGAGTCGTAGTTCGGACGCCTACGTCCGAACTCAGCTTGCGACCGGACGTAGGCGTCCGGTCTACGGGTGAATTCGATTCGACCGGGAGGCTGACGCCGCCCCGCTCGCCGAAATCACGGGAGAAGTCCGCGAACGTCTCGAACTGTGTCCGATTGAACTCCGTTCGATCGCGATCCTCTTTCGTGTACCGCTCTGATAGCTTCCGCCACTCGGCAGAAAAGTCAGTCAGCGTTGCGACTGACAGAACTCGTGCCGGCTCGAACGGGTCTTCCAGCGGAGCCTTCTCCACGGCCAACAGAGCGATCCATTTTTCCAGTCGCTTCGGGTCGAGGCCGTTCGCCAACTCAGCCGCGTCGGGGCGGTTCGCACGCTTCGCCGCCGCCGCGAGCAGATATCGAGCGAGTTGCGATGTCTCTTGCGACCAGACAGCGGCGAGTTCCTTTCGCAAGTCGGTCTTCAGTTCCGTCAGACGTTGCGTGAGCTTCGCGTTCACATCGGGAGCGTCGATGCAGTGACTGACCAGCCGCGAGCTGCGCAAGATGCCGAGCAGCGCGTAATAGTCGTGCGTCGACACCGCATCGAGCTTGTGGTTGTGACACCGAGCACACGCGACGGTCGTCGCCTGAAACGCTTTCGTGAGCGTGTCGATCTGATTGTCCGCGATGTCGTAGCCGAGTGACGGCAGGCTGATGCAGTCGTCGTGATTGACCTCACCGAAGCGGAAGAAGCCGGTGCCGATGATGGATTCGTTGAAGCGTTCGGTCGGATGCAGTCGGGCTTGGAAAGCGATGGGGTGATGGGGTGATCGGGAGGTGGGGTGATTCGTTTTCTCCCTATCTCCCCATCTCCCCATCTCCCCACCCAACAAATCCCCCGCAATGTGCTCGCGGATGAATTGATCGAACGGGACGTCGGCGTTGAACGCTCGGATCAGGTAATCGCGATACCGCCAAGCGTGATGCACCTCGTAGTTCCATTCGTTGCCGTGAGTCTCGGTGAAGCGGACGACGTCCATCCAATGCCGCGCCCACCGCTCGCCGAAGTGCGGTGAGTCGAGCAGTGAATCGACAAGGTGTTCCAGTGGGGAGTGGGGAGAGGGGAGTGGGGAGTTGCTTTTCGCTCCACACTCTCGCACGAATGTTTCGACTTGCTCGGAGGTCGGCGGCAGGCCGGTGAGCACGAGGCTCATCCGCCGCGAGATTGTCCGTGCGTCGGCCGGAGCGGCGGGCTTGAGACCTTGCTTTTCCAACCGCGTCAGCACGAAACGATCGACTGGATGATCGGACCAGTCGGCCTGTTGAGGTCGCGGGACTTCGGGATTTTGAACCGTTTGCAAGCTCCACCACTTCGCACGCTCGCGCATCGTTTCATCCCACGACTCGACGATCTTCTTTGGCGTGGGCTTGTCGCGCGGATCGGGTGCGCCTCGCTTGATCCACTCTTCCAAGTCTGCGATGGCCGCTGCGGGCAACTTGCCCTTCGGCGGCATCTTCACCGAGTCATCGGCGTAACGGATCGCCTTGATGAGCAAGCTCTCGTTCGGTTTGCCCGTCACGAATGCGGCACCCGACTCGCCACCTTTTCGCACCCCGTCGCGACTGTCGAGCAACAACTCACCGCCGAGTTTCTTCGCGTCCGCCGCGTGGCATTCCAGGCAATGAGCAACCAGCAACGGTCGGATTTTCTTCTCGAAGAATTCGTTGTCGGCATCGTCCGCGCTCGCTCGGTGCGGCGAGCACACCGACGCGAGGGCCAGTGCCGACAGAACGAAGATTCTTTGCGAGGCGTTCATTCGATGTTCCCGACATTGCGGGTGAAGAGGCAGGACATTTCTTGGGGCCGATGATTGCATCAAGCTTGCCACCGGAAAGAAACCCCGGATCGCCGCTCACACAGAGGACACGTCGCGGGATCGAGGATGCTCGATCAACTGGCCGCTGTGCAACTGGCCGTTCATCGCCGACGGCCGCCAAAGAGCGGGAGCATCGAAGTATTCCGGATCGAGCTTCATTTCGGTGACGAGCACTCCCGGTCGATGACGCGGCAGCTTGCCGACGATCAGGCCGTCGGGGCGGACGGTGAAACTCCCCCAGCAGGACGGCCGAGCGGTGCTGTTGTTGGCGCTGATCCAGAAATGATTCTCGGCCGCTCGGCATTGCATCGTCGCGGGGACGATCGTCTTCCAGATGTTGTATTTCGTATCCGCCGCGACCGTCTTGCGAGCGTTGTGAAACGACTGAAACATGACCTCGACGCCAAGCTGTTTGTAGCCGCGATAAAGTTCCGGAAAGCGATAGTCGTAACAGATCGCGACGCCGCAGGTGACCCCCTTCACCTTGAACGTGACGAAGCGATCGCCCGGCGAGTAATGACACAAATCGAGCGTCGCATTCTTGCCTCCTGCTCCCGTGCAGAAGCGTTTGTCGTAACGATCGACGATCTGCCCTTTCGGATTGATGACGTACACGCAGTTGTGCGGTTTGTGCTTTTCATCGAGCCGATGCGTCGAGCCGAGCAGCACCCAAACGCGATGCTCCTTCGCGGCGGCCATGACGTCGCGCGTCGCGTTGGCGAGCGCGGTCCAATCCAAATCAGCGATGCCGGGCAGATCGACTCCGGCATAGCCAGACAGCGCGCACTCGGAAAAGTGGACGACGTCGGCCTGTTGCTCGGCGGCTTGAGCAATCTGCTTCAGCACCCAACGGTGGTTGTGCTCGACGCGGCCTTCAACGGAAAACTGACAAGTGGCGACGCGGAGCGATTTCATCGACAGAGTCCTCTCTCGCGAACGAGTCTTGTGGCAGTGAGCGAACGAGACATACCATCGGCGAACACAGACTAACCCGAAGCGTCAGCGAGGGCGAACGCTCCAGATTCAACGATCACGATGACCAACCGCCGTGAAGTGTCCGCCCTCGCTGACGCTTCGGGTTGTTTTTGACATTCCCATTCTTCCATTAGATCTCCTATGCCCATCGAAAAAAATCTCGACCGCAAATTGGCCGCGATTCATGCTGACCCCAGCGGCTGCAAAGAGTTCATCATCGCCGACGCGAAGGACGCCGACATGGGCTTTTCGATCGGCGCGCCCGGCAAATCTCCGGAGCGGCATGATGGGGAGGTGCGGTTTAAGACGTTGGCTCAGTACCGTCAGCAAATTCGCGAAGTCATCGAGCAAGGGGTCGTGGACATCGTGCTGATGTCGGCCAGCACCAGCGAAGTGCTGACGATTCAAGAACGGCGGTTCGACAACTCGCACATCACGCCGGCGGCGCGCGCAAACGATGCGACCGACGTCCACATTCATCGCGGTGGTCGGATTCACACGACGCCCGCTCGGCCGTTTCGCACGGCGAGCCTCGATCACATGCAGTGCGGGCATCTCGATTGCGAGCCGGAGGAGCGAGCACTTGGCGTGGACCTCGGTTTGTATTCGGTGACGTTCAACAATCAGTTGGAGTTGGACATCGACGTGCTCAACCAGTTCAAGGAGTTTCGCGAAGAGTGCGAGCGGAAGCAGTTCCGCTACTTCTTGGAGATCTTCGATCCAAACGTCCCCGATGCCGTTGCTCCGGATCAGTTGCCTGGCTTCATCAACGACGTGATCGCTCGCTCGCTGGCCGGAGTGACGAGTGCCGGTCGGCCGACGTTTTTGAAGATGGTCTATCACGGGCCGCGAGCGATGGAAGAACTCGTCCGCTTCGATCCACACTTGGTTGTCGGCATTCTCGGTGGTGGGTCCGGGACAACGCTCGATGCGTTCCTGCTGATCCACGAGGCTCAGAAATACGGAGCCAAAGTCGCGCTCTTCGGTCGCAAGATCAACAACGCCGAGCACCAACTCGCGTTCATCCAGATGCTGCGGTACATCACCGACGGAGTCATCGAACCGCGTGAAGCGGTGCAGGCGTATCACGGCGTTTTGCAGGAATTGAAGATCACGCCGCAACGCTCGCTCGAAGACGATCTCAAGTTGCAGACGAATGTCATGAGTTACGGCGGCAGCGGCACGGTCATCAGCTTGCCGATGCCGACGAGTCCGGTGAAGACCGCACCCGCATCCGAAACGGTCGCGGCGAGTGAGTCACCGAACTTCGGCAAGATGACGTCGCGCGAACGGTTGCAGTATCACCAAGAGCGGCTCAACCGTTTGTTCGGCCGGAAGTAATGGCCAGCCAAGAAGGGATTGCGATGTCTGCGGAAATTTGCGTGAAGGTCGATCATGTGTCGAAGTCGTTTCGGCGCGGCAGCGAGACGGTTGAAGTGCTCAATGGCTTGTCTTTGCAGGTGCCTCGCGGCGAATACCTCGGGCTGATGGGGCCGAGCGGTTCGGGCAAGACGACGCTCTTAAATCTTATCGCGGGACTCGATCAACCGACCGCCGGTTCGGTGTGGGTCGGCGATACGGAGATTTCGCATCTCAGCGAGAGCGATCTGGCGAAGTGGCGCACGCGAAGTTTGGGGTTCGTGTTTCAATTTTATCATTTGCTGCCGGTGCTCACGGCGTACGCGAACGTCGAATTGCCGCTGCTGCTGCTGCCGCTTTCGGCGGCTCAGCGGAAGCAACAAGTGCTGACGGCACTGGACATCGTTGGCTTGTCAGATCGTCTGCATCATCGCCCCGGCCAGTTGTCCGGTGGACAATGTCAGCGAGTGGGTATCGCTCGCGCGATCGTCACCGATCCGGCGTTGATCGTGGCTGACGAGCCGACCGGCGATCTCGACGCGAAATCGGCGGAAGAGATTTTGAACTTGCTGTGCGAACTGCGGACGCAGTTGAAGAAGACGATCGTGATGGTCACGCACGACCCGCGCGCGGCGGCTCGCGCAGATCGCCTTCTGCATTTGGAGAAGGGCAAGCTGGTCGAACAAGTCGAGAGCTGAAATTGAATCGCTGTACCGCGACCGTCAGGGAGCAGCCCGGCGAAAGTTCAATATCGGCCGCTCCCTGACGGTCGCGGTACGGCTTTGGAGAATCCCATGAAATTCTTGCGACTCATCTTGCAGAACCTCTTGCGGAACAAGACGCGGTCTCTGCTGACCTCGGCGGGGACGATGATCTTGGTGTTCGTCGTGACGTTGGTCTGGTCGATCCTGAGTTTTCTGCAGCTTGTGATGACCGAGAAGCCAGCGAACATCAAGGCGATTGTGACGGAGAAGTGGCGCGCACCGAGCATGATGCCGTATGCCTATGCCACCTCGCTGAAAGAGGGGGCCGCGACCGAACCGGAGCACGTCAAACCGACCGACAGCATGTCCTGGACTTTTTTTGTCGGATTCCTCGATCCGAATCCGAAGAAGCGGTCGTTCGAGAACTTTGCGTTCGCGTTCTGCATGGAACCGGACTCGGTGCTGACGATGATGGACGGTCTGGATGAATTGTCGAAGGACTCGGACGAATACAAGGGGTTGAAGTCGGACGTCGCGAAGCTGAAGCAAAACCGGATGGGTATCCTGTTGGGTCGCGAGCGGTTGGATAAGCTCAAGAAGAAGGTCGGCGATCGGTTCACGATCTACAGCCTCGCTTACAAAGAGATCAACTTGGAGGTCGAGGTCTTGGGAGTGCTGCCGACTCGGCGCTACGACCAGTCGGGTGTGATGAACATCGAGTATTTCCAGGGGGCGATGGAGAAATACAAGCGCGACCACAACGGCAAGGCTCATGACATGGACGGCAAGACGCTGAACCTGGTGTGGCTGCGCGTGCCGGACACAAAGGCGTTCACGCAGGTCGCGGCTCAGATTCAAGAGTCGCCGCAGTACGCGATGCCGGCCGTCAAAGTGCAAACCGCCTCGTCGGCGACGGCAAGCTTCATGGAAGCCTACGCCGATCTGTTGTGGGGAATGCGCTGGCTCTTGGCTCCGGCGATTCTGGCGACGCTGTCGGTGGTCATCGCGAACGCGATCAGCATCAGCGTGCGCGAACGGCAGACGGAGTTCGCGGTGTTGAAAGTGCTCGGCTTCCAGCCGGCTCAGATTATGGTGCTCGTGTTGGGCGAAGCGTTGCTGGTCGGCATCGTATCGGGAGTGCTCAGTGCCGGCGGCACATGGTTTCTCGTCAATGAAGTGGTGGGCGGCGTCCCGTTCGTGATCGCGTGGTTTCCGAAGTTCATGATTTCGGGTGAGGCGTGGTGGTGGGGCTTGGCCGTTGGCGGCGGAACCGCGTTCTTAGGCAGCTTCGTCCCCGCCTGGAATGCGTGCCGAGTGAAAGTGTCCGAAGTGTTTGCTCGCGTGGGATGACCTTACGGTCCAGGACGAGCGATGGAACGACCGGGCAACGGCCGCCGAGCACCATGACGAAAATGCAAAATCACAACTCGGTCGTCCATGATCGTGAAGAGAATCCGATAGACGCCATGAAACGTCTGACGGACCTCGAAGTCCACGCGGCTGTTCTCCGGTGCCAGACCGCAACCTTCGGGAAAGAGATGCAGATGCTCGAAGATGTCAGACAGTTTTTCCCGCCAGCGTTTGGCATTGATCGGAGAATCGGCGTGGATGAATCGAAAGACGTCTTCGATTTCCCGTTCGGCGGAGGGAGCCATCTCAACTTGGTACGGCATACTTGCGGCTCAGTTCGTCGAGGAATTCGCTCGCGGGACGACTGCGGCCGGCGCGGACATCACTCATCGCTTGCTGCAATGCAGCGACTGATTCGTCGAAGTCGGAATCGTCCGCCACGCCGCTCAGTTCGCGATACAGTTCGTCCGACATCACCACATACGATCGCTCGGCACCGGCAATGCGGAGCGGTCCGCCATGTTGCGCGGTCACCGCTTGTTCCAGTTCTTCAGTCATCTTGAGCATGGTGGTCGCAGTCTATCGGTCACATGGATTGCAGTGAACTCAAAAATTATCGGAAATCAGCAGAGGCAGCAGCATGTTGGAAATCATTATTGCGTTGATTGTATTCGTCGTGCTGTTGGCTGGAGGTTACTTCACTGGGCTGCTGACGATGGCGTTCACGAATCCGGCGATCGGGTTCGGTGGAGCGGCTGGGTTGATCGTGTTGTTGATCGTCTTGAGCAAAGTGCCATTGAGCTACAACATTCAAAACTTGCTGGTGCGCTGGCGGACGACGTTTCTCACCGGGTTGGCGTTCACAATGGTCTTGGGACTGCTGACGGTCATGCTGGCGTTCGTCAAAGGGATGTATGTGCTGACGCAATCGAGCGGTCAGCCTCGGAACGTGATGGTGCTGGCGGAAGGCTCGACCGACGAAGGCTTCAGCAATCTCGAAATCGCGAAGGTCGGCGACATCGAAGCTCAGGATGCGGTCGCGCGAGACGGCCAACAGCCGTTGCTCAGCCGCGAGGCGTACATCATCGTGAATCAACCGGTCGATGCTTCGGTGAAAGGCCGGCCCGAACGCCGCTTCTTGCAGATGCGCGGCGTCGAAGATGCGCCGATGACCGGTCGAGTTCACGGGCTACCGCTGCAACCTGGCGGAGACTGGCTCTCGGACGCCGGCGTTCGCGAACTGCCGCCCAAGGGAGACTCAAAGGAACCGGTCAACGCTTACGAAGTCATCTTGGGCGAAGGGATCGCGCGCGAAATGGGCGCGGATCGCCCGGAAGCGATGTCGAAGCCGCAGCTCAATCGTTTGGACGTCGGCGACACGTTCCTCATCAACAATCGAACGTGGGTCATCGTCGGCGTGTTGAAATCGGCAGGGAGCACCTTCGATTCGGAAGTCTGGGCGAAGCGTTCGATCATCGGCCCGATGTTCGGCAGCGAGTCGTATTCGACGCTCGTGCTGCAGGCGTCCAAAGATTTTCACCGCGATCAGCGGGCGGCTTACAAAGAGGAACGGCTCGCCAAGATCGCGGAAGCCAAGGCCAAAGCCGCCGACATCAAGAAGCGCGCCGCCGAGGCGAAAGCCGCCGGCCAGGAATTCACCGAGGAGCCTGATCCAATCCCGGCGTGGACCGAGCCGAAGACCGACGACCACTGGGACGCCGAGATGGTCAAGGCGTACTTCAACAACGACTACAAGAAAGCGTCGGTCAACGCGGTCGTCGAGACCGATTACTTCGAGAGTCTCAACCAACTCAATCAGCAGTTTTTGTATGCGATCATTTTCGTGACGATCATCCTGTCGGTGGGCGGCGTCTTCGGCGTGATGAACACGATGTTCGCGGCGATCAATCAGCGGATGAAAGACATCGGCGTGCTGCGGCTGCTGGGTTATCGCCGCCGCTCGATCCTGATTTGCTTCCTGCTGGAGTCCGTGCTGATCGCGATGATTGGCGGCTTGATGGGCGTCGCGCTGGGCAGTCTCTCCGACGGCCTGACCGCCAGTAGCATCGTCGGCAGTGGACAGGGAGGCGGCAAATTCGTCGTGCTGCGTCTGACCGTTGATGCTCAAGTGATTGCGGTCGGATGCTTGCTGAGTTTGATCCTCGGCTTCGTAGGCGGTTTGATCCCGTCGCTGAACGCGATGCGATTGTCGGCACTCGATGCACTGCGGTAAGTCCGTGGCGCACGTGAAGGCATCCTGTTCACGACCGGGATCATTGGCACGACCGCTTCAATCGCAACGATCCGAAGTGTCGATGTGGGCCGCCGTAAATTAGGAAGGCTCCGCAGAGCGCCCCGCCTTTGAGGATCAAAGCGAGAGGTACACTTCGCCGCCGCACAGAGTGCGCCCGGTCGTCGTTGCGCTCATCGCCATCGAGAAGTCACGATTGCGAGAGCATCTCTGGGCTGCGGACGTGTCCGGCGGTGTTGTTCAACGAAGTAATTTCGGAGCGTGACGGTGTATCGACGCGGCAGTCTTGAGAATGGCATTCGGATCGTCACGGAACATCTTCCGTGTTCGCGATCGGTGTCGCTCGGCGTGCTGATCGATGCCGGGCCGCAGGACGATCCGTCCAGACTGAGCGGCTTGGCTCATCTGTCCGAGCACGCTCTGTTTCAAGGGACCAGCGGTCGCAGCGCGTTTGAGATCGCTCGGCTAATGGACGTGGCCGGCGGGCAAATGGGAGCTTTCACGGCTCGCGACTACACCTGCTTTTACGCGAACGTGCTCGGCGAGTATCTGACCTACGCGACCGAGTTGTTCGGCGACATGCTGCTGAACTCGGCGTTCCCGGATGAGAACATTGAGCGTGAGAAACAAGCGGTGCTGCGTGAAATTGGAATCGCCAGCGATGCACCGATGGAACGAGTCCATCAGCAGCTCAAGCAGTTGATGTGGCCGGGGCAGAGCTTGGGACAGGCGGTGCATGGCAACGCTGAAGATGTCGAGAGACTGACTGGTGATGACGTGCGAGGATTCGTGCGGCGGCATTACACGCCCGATCGAATCATCATCGCGGCGGCGGGAAACGTCGAACACGAATCGTTGGTCGAACAGATCCGCGATGGCTTCTGGCGACTGTCGGGCAGTCCTTCTTCGCGACGGACAAAGCGAGCGCGGTTTCGTTCGGGTGTGGCGCTCAACGAATCGCCGGTCTCGCAGGCGTACTTCGCCATCGGGCTTGACGCTCCCGCGTACTGTGCGGCGGATCGGTATCGGTTGTTCTTGCTCAATTCGGTGCTCGGCGGCGGCATGAGCTCGCGGTTGTTCCGCAAACTTCGCGAGGAACGCGGGCTGGTTTACGGCATCTCTTCGGAACTGCATGCCTACCGAAACGCGGGAGCGTGGGTCATCGAAGGAAGTGCCGCACCGGAACATCTCACGGCAGTCGTCGCGCTGGCGATCCTCGAATTGCAACAGCTCGCGACGTTTGAGGCTCCGATCGACGAAGAGGAATTGTGGACGGCCAAGATGCAGGTCCGCGGTCAGCATTTACTCTCGGCAGACAATGCTCACACGCGGATGAGCCGGCTCGCGACCCAAGAGTTGTATTTCGGTCGGCAGATTCCGGAGTCGGAAATTCTCGCGGCGATCGAAGCGGTCACGGTCGCCGATCTGTGGCAAACGTGCCGGATGAGATTGCTGCCGGCAGTCAATCAGTTGGCGCTATCGGTGATTGGTCCGGAAGCGTCCGAGTGTTATTCGCAGGAATCTTTGGAGGAGTTGCTGAGCGAGTTTTCGCTCTGTGCGGCGTGAGAGATGGATTTGAAATTTGAGATTTGAAATCTGGTGACGAAATGGCTGTTCCTGAGAACGTCAAAAAGATGTGGATCGAGATTCAAAGGAAGTACGACTTTCCGGTGAATGCGATCGGCGTGCGGATCAACCAAAAAGATTCAGCAACGCTGAAGGTGTGGAAGGACGAAGGAATCGATCAGTTTCAGAAGAAGTGAGCGAGGAGTGTTGACTCATGCAGACTCAAGACAACGATTTGTCGGCAGGTGACGCCGCATTGCGTCGTGGAATCTCGGCGGCTCGTGCTGGGTTGCGATCGGTCGCGGCGGCGCAGTTTGAACGAGCGGCCGAAGCCGCTCCGGATGACGCCAACGTGTGGCTCTGGTTGGCTTGGGTCGGCAACTCGCCAGACAACTCGATTCGCTGCCTGGAGCGAGTGCTGCAATTGTCGCCGGGACACGCGGCCGCGATGGCGGGGCTGACGTGGGCTCGTGCTCTGTCCTCTGACGCGCCGGCAATTCCTGTCGCGATACCGGTCGCAGTGCCAGTGGCGAACATCATCGAGAATCCGATCGTCAATTCTGTCGAAGCGGTTGAATGCGACGTTTCGGACTCGGTATTGCCGGTCCACAAATCACTCGCGGTGATTACAGAACTCGTGCAAGAGTTCGACGCGACGGGCCTCGCGCCATCGCTTCCCGCCGCGGAATCGCCGGCTCTGATTGTTGAGCCGAAACCAGATCTGCTGACGACCGACGTGGATGAGATCGTCACGGAAACTCCAGCGGAGCCTTACGCGGAAGTGAGTCTCGAACCGCCTGAAGATCTCACACAAGTCGGCACGTATCGTCGCCGGTGGAGCGATCTGGTTCAGAGCGATTCGGTGCCGCCAACCGATGCGTCCGCATGGCCCAGTTTTGTTCCGCCCCCGCTGCCAAGTCAGCTTCCGCCGCCGTTGCCGAGCATGATCCCTCCGCCGTTGCCGGCCGTTGCGATCACGGACGCTCCGGTTGAATCGGAACCTCTCATGTCATCGCCAGACAACGAGCCTGTCGATCAGAACTCAGCGGCTCTGATCGCGTCGGTAAGCGAGATCGGCTTGGTTCAAGAAGCGTCGGCGGATGTCGAAGCATTGACAACGTCGTTTCGTCCGACAACCGAGGCCGTCTCGGTGGACGATCGCAAGCTGGTGATGGTGGTCGATGACAGCCCGACGGTTCGCAAACTCGTGTCGCTGACGTTGGAACGTCGCGGCTATCGAGTCATCTCCGCGTTCGACGGCGTGGCTGCGATCAAAGAACTCGGAGCCTGCCGGCCGGACCTGATCTTGCTGGACATCAACATGCCTCGGCTGGATGGCTATCGGCTGTGCAAGCTCATCAAGAAGCACGAAGCGACACAGGCGATTCCGGTCGTGATGCTCTCTGGCAAGGATGGGATGTTCGACAAGCTCCGTGGCCGGCTGGTTGGCTGCTCAGACTACATCACCAAACCGTTTGAGGCGGACTCACTGTCAGAAAAAGTCGCGAAGTATTTGAACCCGGTCAGCACCTCGTTGTGAGCGATCGACCTGAAAATAGGAAATAAGGATTGCCGAGTAAGAATTGCAGAATGAAGAAGGACGAGCGTTTCGGAACCTGAGCCTTCTGCATTCCTTACTCTGCAATCTTTATTCATCCAACTCATGCCCACCACCACCATCCTCATCGTCGACGACAGTCCGACCACTCAGCGAATCATCCGCTTGGCCGTCGAGGCGGGTGGCTATCAGGTGCTCACGGCATCCGATGGTGACGAGGCCATCGATGTCGCGCGGCGAGAACACCCGGACCTAGTCGTGCTCGACATCATCCTGCCGAAGAGGAATGGCTTTCAGGTCTGTCGACATCTCAAGGCATTTCCGGAAACGTGTGGGATCAAAGTCGTGTTGCTCAGCAGTAAGAGCCACGAAATGGACATCCTGTGGGGCAAACGTCAGGGTGCCGACGGATATCTGACAAAGCCGTTCGAATCCGAGCAGTTGCTCGCCTGCATCGACACGGCACTGCGATCCGAATCGGGATCGCCGGTCGTCCCGATCGCGACGAACACCGTCGACAATGTTCCGATCAGTACACTTCAAACATCAAAGGTGCGATCGTGATCGACACAGAACTCTCATCCGACGTTGTTCAGATATCCGCATCGGCCACGTGCAGAGACGAACTGAGTCTGCACGAACTGGCTGCGAGAATCGCACGCGAAACATTGGGTTCTCCGTCCGAAGGTCGCGTGCAGGACGAGCCGAGCCCCGGTTTGAAGCATGTGCTGTTTGTGCTCGACGACACGTCGTATGCCGTGCCGATGCAGAATGTGCTCGAACTTCAGCGGCTGCCGCGGATCACTTCGCTGCCGTCCGTCCCGACTTGGCTGCGCGGCGTGACGAATCTGCGTGGCGAGGTTCTCTCGGTCGTCGATCTTCGCTCATTGCTAGGATTGTCCGAGGCGACGAATGCCGTGTCGCAACGGTTGATCGTCGTCCGTTCGACTCAGGAAGAAATCGCAACCGGTTGGATCGTCGATCGAATCATTGGCGTCCGACGACTCACAACAGACGACATGCAATCCTGTTCGTCACTGACCACCGGAGCGGCTGTTCGATTCCTGAGCGGACTCGTCGACTGTGAGGATCAGCTCGTCGCCGTGCTGGACGTGAACCGCGTCCTTTCATCGCCAGAGATGCGGCAGTTCGAGCCAACCTGGCAAGCCGACGTCGCGTAGTCCTGTCCGATGCGTCTCGCGTCGGTTTCGATTCGGTCGGATGCGAGACACATCCACCATGAGTCGGCTTGCGAATCACGGCGAGCGTTGCCAACGTACCGCCTCATGTCCGCGCCCGATTCGTCCCAATTTGGAAAACCACCCGACTCAGCCGTCGTCGGGTCGGCGTTCGCGCGTTTGTGCGAAGTGATCGCGAAACTCCGCTCACCGACTGGCTGTCCGTGGGACCGGCAGCAAACACTCGAAACAATCAAGCCGTTCACGCTTGAGGAAACCTACGAGCTGCTGGAGGCCATCGACTCGAAAGATGACACGGCGATTGTCGAGGAACTTGGCGACGTGCTGTTGCAGGTCGTGCTCGACGCCCAGATCGGTCGCGATGAGCAACGCTTTGGAATCGAGCAAGTCATCGAGGTCATCACGCGCAAGATGATCGAACGGCATCCGCATGTTTTTGACACCGAGAAAGCTCACACCGCCGACGAAGTTCTGACGAACTGGGACCGGGCCAAGCAGCACGAGAAAAAGCGGGACTCGATCTTCGACGGACTTCCCGCCGCGCTGCCGGCGCTCGCCCGATGTGCTCGTGTCTCCGAGAAGGCTGCGCGAGTCGGCTATGACTTTCCGCACCGGGCGATGTTGTTCGACAAGCTCCGCGAGGAGATCGATGAACTCGCCCATGAGCTGTTCGCCGACGGCGAAATCCCGCAGGTCGCTGCATCGGTAGACATGGCTCCGGTTCCCGACGAACCGATCGCGGACGCCGCTCAGCGAGACCGCATCGAATCGGAATTCGGTGACGTCTTATTTGTCGTCGCCAATTTGGCGCGCCGCTGGAAGATCAATCCGGAAGAAGCACTTCGCCGCAGCAACGTCAAGTTTGAACGCCGAGTCCGATTCATCGAAGAGGCGTTGAAAGCTCAGGGCCGCAGTATCCGCGACGCGACGCTGATCGAAATGGAAGAGCTGTATCAAGCGGGAAAGCGGACGGAGAAGGAACAGCAGAACCGGGCAACGGAGAACCGAGAATGAGGAATGATCGGACGGAATTTCATTCGTCGTCTGACGTCTTGCATCTCATTCTCCGTTCTCGGTTCTCCGTTACCCGGTTACACGGTTTCGTACTTTGTTCTCACCCCTGAGAAGCCTTCGATCCGTGGCTTAAGAATTCCTTGCAAAGTTGTCATTCAGTCGCTTGCTGGCTCAATAGGGCAGCCCTATTCTCTCGACCCTTTGCGGGTTCCCTGGGGCATTTTATGGGTCTGCCACGCCAGGATTCTGAGCCTCCGATGGTGGTCGCTTCGCGGTGGGTGCATCAAATCACCACGATCGCGTTTGAGATGGCACTGCCAGCGGGAGCCGGGTTTTGGTTGGACCGTCGCTGGGGAACTTCGCCGTGGCTGGTGGTACTGGGAGCTTGTTTCGGCTTTTATGTGGCCGGGATGAGTTTGGCTCAGTTGATCAAAAGAATGACGCCACCGCCCAAGACGCCTGGTTCAAGTGATTCGACGAAGACAGCCGATAACTCTGGTCCTCCGATAAAATGACTTTGAATTCCACAACTCAATCTCCGATGCGGCGCTGCGGTGTGCTTACTGCTTGCGCGGCCGCGCTCTGGGTTGTGCTGGCAGGTCCGGCGTATGCGGTAGCTGGACTGCTGGGGTTGGAAGGGCTGACGTACTCGGCGTTGATGTGTGTGTTGCCGGGATGTTTTCTGTTCTTCGCAATCCCCTATTTTGATTTCGCTCAGAACAAAGCCTACGCCTTTCTGGCGGGCTCTGGACTGCGGATGTTTGTGGTGTTGATCGCGACTGTATTGCTGCATGAAGTTCGAGCCGACTTGGGCCTAAAAGAATTCCTGAGTTGGCTCGTTGTGTTTTATTCCGTGACATTGTTGGTCGAGACGCTGCTCATCGTGAAGTCGCCGGAAGCGAACACGTCGAGCATTCCCTCTCAGCCAGCGGCGTGAATGGAAGACGTGCCGCCCTTTTGATTGTTCCGTGGAGCCTGCCCCGATGTCTGGGGATACTTTCCATCACGTTCGCGACTACGACTACTTCGAGGTACCGCAATTCCTCGGAGGGGAATGGCCGTTGCCGCACATCGGCTCGTTTCACCTGACCAAGTTCATGGTGTTGCAGCTCGTCGCGGCGGCGATCGTGTACGGGATCGGAACCGGCCTCGCCAAACGAGTTCAGGGCGGCCGATCGGTCAGCGGTCGCTGGTGGAACTTCTGGGAAACGCTCGCGGTTTATTTGCG
>JAYVQJ010000995.1:0-4360 GCA_043777235.1 Planctomycetia bacterium | reverse complement strand
CCGAGCTTCCTCGGCCTCGGAGAGAGGCGTCAACGGCAGACGCATCTCGCCGGTGTCTCGCCCCAGCATCTTCATCGCCGCCTTGACCGGGATCGGGTTCGTCGCGATGCCGAGCATGTCGCGGCAGAGCGTGAACAGTTTGAAGTGCCACTTCTGAGCCTCCGCCACATTGCCCGCCTTCCACGCCTTCAGCAGTTGCAGCATGTCGCCCGGCACGATGTTGCCCACGACCGACACGATCCCGCTGCCCCCCATCGATAACAGCGGCAGCGTGAGGCTGTCATCGCCCGACAGGACCGTCAGATTGGTGAGGGCCAGCGTCTGCGACGCCTGATCCATCGAGCCTGTCGCTTCCTTGATCGCGACGACGTTGGGAATCTCGGCGATCCGCGCGACGACGTCCGGCTCCATGTTCTTCGCGGTGCGGCCGGGGATGTTGTAGAGGATGATCGGAATGTCGACCGCCTCGGCCACGGTGCGGAAGTGCTGATAAAAGCCTTCGCCGGTTGGCTTGTTGTAGTACGGAGCGACCATCATCGCGCCATCGGCTCCCACCGACTTGGCGAACCGAGTCAACTCGATCGCCTCGGCCGTGCTGTTCGAGCCGGTGCCGGCGACGACCTTGATTCGCCCGCGAACTTGATCGCAGACGACGTCGATGACGCGATGATGTTCGTCGTGTGTCAGTGTCGGACTCTCGCCCGTTGTGCCGACCGGACAGACCGTGTCCGTCCCTTGCTCGACATGCCAATCGACGAGCTTCCGCAGCGCCGCTTCGTCGAGCAGCCCGTTCTTGAACGGCGTAACCATCGCGACGGTCAGCCCTGCAAACTTCTCACCCTTGGTTGCCATGATGTCCCTTTTGGAGTGCGGCGATTCATCGCCGCTTTCCTTGTCTGAATTTTCCGGTTCAAAACTTCAATGTCGCTGCGAAGGCAGTGAAAGCGGCGATGAATCGCCGCACTCCAAAGTTATCTGCCCTTCCAATCGACGTCGGACATTCGCGACAGCGCCAGTTGCAGCGCGTGCGTGCCGAGCCGGCCGCCTCCCTGAGCCTTCAGCGACAGATACAACTGATTCGACAGCGCCAAGCCGGGCAGAGCGAGATTCATTCGCTTTGCCTCATCGAGCGCGATCCCCATGTCTTTGATGAAGTGCTCGACGAAGAAGCCCGGATCGAAATTGTTGGCCATGATCCGCGGGCCGAGATTCGACAGCGACCAGCTTCCCGCCGCTCCAACCGACACCGACTTCATGACCGTTTCCAAATCCAGCCCCGACTTGTAGCCGTACAGCAACGCCTCGCAGACGCCGACCATGTTGCTGGCGATCAGGATTTGATTGACCATTTTTGTGTGCTGGCCGGCTCCGGGACCGCCCTGATGGATGATCGTTTTCCCCATCGCGGCGAAGCAGGGCTGCAACGCATCGACGATTTCTTTGTCGCCGCCGACCATGATCGAGAGCGCCGCATTCTTGGCTCCGATGTCACCGCCGGAGACCGGAGCATCGACGCTGAACACCCCTTTGGCTTTCGCGGCTTCGGCGATCTCGACGGCGAGCGACGGTTCGCTGGTTGTCATGTCCACGAGCACGTTGCCGGCCTTCGATCCAGCGAGTGCTCCGTTCGCGCCGAGCATCACTTCGCGGACATCGCTCGGAAATCCGACGATCGCGAAGATCACGTCGCACTGTTCTGCGAGTGCCTTCGGAGACTCGGCCCAGCCGGCACCTTTGCCGATCAGTGGCTCGGCCTTCGCCTTCGTCCGCGAGTAGACCGACACGGCAAAGCCGGCTGCGAGCAAATGCCCGGCCATACTGTTGCCCATCACGCCGGTCCCAATCCAACCAATCTTCGTCTTGCCCGGAGCAATCACCGGAACCACCATCGCGTCACCTTTGTTGTCGTTCAATGTGCCCGCTTCGTAGCGGATGCGTCTCGCATCCGACCGACGCAAACTGCATCGGCCACGCGGGGCGGGGCAGTATATCGGCCGGTTTTCGCCAACTCCACGAAGTCGCCTCACGCGGAAGCGGCTTGCGGCGTACTCACTGCCCAACCACAATCCCGCCCGATTTGAGTCCAACGGAATCGAAGTAACCCGCAGCGTCAGCGAGGGAGAGCCGCGTTTTTTCTCACTGACGCCGCAGATTGATTAACCCTCCCTCGCTCACGCTTCGGGTTACATGAGGCAGGGGACACTTCCCACGGAGGCGGCATGTCTTTGGTGCTCGACAACCTCAAGAAGAGCTATCGCGAGCCAGGCGGCGGGCGGATTCCCGTTCTCAACGTTTCCCGCTTCGAGTTGGCAACTGCCGAACAAGTCGCGCTGATCGGCTCCAGCGGCGGTGGCAAGACGACGCTGCTCAACGTGATCGCCGGCATCACCTCCCCCGATAGCGGTCGAGTCATCATCGACAACATCGACGTCACTGGCCTGATCGAACCGAGCCGCGATCGCTTTCGCGCTCTCAAGATCGGCTTCGTCTTTCAGACATTCAACCTGTTGCCAGCTTTTACGGCTCTCGAAAACGTTCTGCTGGGGATGTGCTTCTCCGGCAAAGGGACCGACGCACACCGCGCGACCGATTTGCTGACTCGCGTTGGACTCGGTCATCGTCTGCGTCATCGCCCGCCACAACTTTCGGTTGGCGAGCAGCAGCGAGTCGCCGTCGCGCGAGCACTCGCCAATCATCCGTCGCTGCTCTTGGCCGACGAGCCGACCGCCAGTGTCGATGTCGCCAATCAAAACACGATCCTCGACCTGATCCGCGACACCTGCCGAGAAAACAATGTGTCGCTGCTGTTGGTCACCCACTCCCCCGACGTCGCCTCGCGATTCGATCGCATCGAAAAACTCAGCGACTTCAATCGGCCTTCCGAATTTGGAGTGCGGTGACTTGTCACCGCTTTCATTTGCTGCGAAGCAGCTTTCTAACGATGAACGCCAAAGCGGCTTCGCCGCAAAACAAAAGCGGTGACAAGTCACCGCACTCCAAAATGTGAGACTCCATGAATCTCGTCACCATCGCCATCAAAAGCATCAAGCAACGTCTGCTCTCGTCGAGCCTCACGGCGCTCAGCGTCGCGCTCGGTGTGATGCTGATGGTCGCCGTGCTGATCATCAACGGTGTCGTCAGCGATCTCTTCAGCCAGCCCAGCTTCGGCTTCAACCTGATTGTGGGGCCGAAAGGAAGTGACTTGAGCCTGGCGCTCAGTGCGATCTATCGGCTGGACGTTCCAGGCCAGCCGGTGCCGTATCTGTTCTACAAAGAATTGAAGGATCATCCCGCCGTGGACAAGGCGGTCCCGATCACGATCGGTGCCGACGCGACCGAGCAAGGTGGCTTCCCCATCGTCGGCACGGTGCCGGAGTTTTTTGAAATGGATTACGCCTACCAACGACGGTTCCAAGTTCGTGGTGCGTTTCTAAAAACTCCTTGGGATGCCGTGATTGGTTCGCGAGTCGCGGCCACGAACGGTTGGACGGTGGGATCCGAATTCAAAATGGTTCACGGCGGCACCGACGACCACGTTCACGACGAGAAGTTTCGCGTGGTCGGAGTGCTGGCTCCCACGGGGACGCCCAACGATCGGACGGCATTTGTCAGCATCGCCGGTTTCTGGGGCATCGCCGACCATGAAAAACCATTGGACGAAGCGATCAATCGACTGGAAAAATTCCGGTACGAGATTCCGCAGGCGCTTCGTGACAAAGTGGAGAAGCAAAAAAAGCTCAAGCCGGGTGCCCATCTTCATGATCACGGTCCATTGCTCGACGAACAGAAGGATGTCTCGGCGATCTTCGTGCAGACGAAAACGACGGTCGCTTCCATTCTTCTCGCCAACGAAATCAACAAGGACGTCCGAGCGATGGCGGTCAACCCGATCTTCCCGATGAAGCGACTGATGACCATGATCGTGGACAACATCCGGCTCATGCTGCTGACGCTGACCAGCCTGATCATCGTCGTCTCGGCGGTGAGCATTTTCGTGAGCATCTACAACTCGATGGCCGACCGCCGCCGCGAGATCGGCATCATGCGAGCGCTCGGTGCGCGACGCGGGACAGTCTTCACGATCATCCTCGCCGAGTCGGCGTTGCTCTGTCTCGGTGGCGGCGTAATCGGATTACTGCTCGGTCACGGACTCGTCGCGATCGCAAGCCCCATCATCGAAGCCCGCAGCGGCATCCTCGTGAACCCGCTGTCATTCGAACCGCTGGAGCTGGTGCTGTTCCCTGTGTTGCTGGTGCTCGGCTCATTGATCGGTTTTTTGCCGGGCGTTGCCGCCTATCGCACCGACGTCGCAGCGGCGCTGAGCGAATAACCCGGCAATTTCGTATCACGCGAAGGCGCG
>JAYVQJ010000994.1:0-4361 GCA_043777235.1 Planctomycetia bacterium | reverse complement strand
TTCATCATCAGCCGGAACGCGCTAGCGTCCGGTTTTTGGAAGGCTTGGAAACCGGACGCTAGCGCGTGCCGGCTCACGAATCACAGTTCTTTGTCAGCGTCTAAGGATTGCAGAATGCAGAGGTCGGAATCACTCGATCTGGATTCTCCAACCCTCTTCGTTCTGCAATCCTTATTCTGCAATCCTTATTTTTCAACACGCGAAGGCGTACTTGGATCACGATTCGAACCGAGAAAGTCGCATACGGCGCAACAACGAACGCAGCGTGTGCCCGCTACTCGGCCAAGCGTCCATCGCGCAGACGCAGGATGCGGTCGTCGGATTGAATGAACGTCGGGTCGTGAGTCACGACGATGACCGTCGCTTGATGCCGATCACGCAGGTCGCGAAGCAAGCGAAAAACCTCGGCACCCGTTTGGCTGTCGAGTTCACCGGTCGGCTCATCGGCCAGGATAAGCTTCGGTCGTTTGAGCAACGCGCGGGCGATCGCGACTCGTTGCTGTTCGCCACCGGAGAGTTGATTCGGGCGATGATCGAGTCGTTCGCCAAGTCCGACTTCACGCAGCAGTTCGACGGCGCGAGCTCGCAGTTCGTCCGGAACTCCGCCGGGTAGAAACGGGACCAGCACGTTGTCGATGGCGGTCAGATTGCTCAGTAGGTTGAAGCTCTGAAACACGAAGCCGACTTGGTCGCGTCGAAAGAGATCGCGCTGGCGTGAAGTCATGCCGCTGAGGCGAGTCCCGGCAATCGTGATCTCGCCGGAAGTCGGCTCATCAAGTGCTCCGAGCATTTGCAACAGCGTGCTCTTGCCGCTGCCGGACGGGCCGAGCACAAACGCGAACGACGCGGCGGGCAACTCGAACGACACACCGCGCAAGGCGGCGACTTCATGCGGCCCGCGGCGATACGTTTTCGTGACATCCTGAAGCTGGATCATGCGGTCCCTTCAAGAGCCGTCACTGCGCCTTCGCCGCTTCTTTCTTCTCGTCCGCCAATTGCTTCTTGAGATACGTCAGCGCGTCCTCAAGCTGGCGATCTTTGTAGTCGGACTTCGGAGCGTTGCCGCCGATGACATCGCGCTGGCGGCGGTAGTCGAAGTACTCCTGCATTTCTTTAGGAGTCAATTCGACCTTGTGGTCTGGGTCCGGGACGACGCCCCATTCTTCGTCATCCTTGGCACCAGGAAACTTGTGGATGTTCCGTCCGTTCGGACGCAGATATTGAGCCGTTGTGAGCTTCAATGCGCTGGTTCCGCTTTCCAATTCGATCACATTCTGCACGCTCCCTTTGCCCCACGAACGTTCGCCGACGATGGCCGCACGCTTGTTGTCTTGCAGAGCCGCGCTGACGATCTCGCTGGCCGACGCGCTGCCGCGATTGATGAGTACCGCCATTGGGAAACCGGAGAAGGTTCCTTCCTTCTCGGCACTCCAAACACGGTTTTCGGTGTTGCGGCCTTTGACGCTGACGATTGTGCCGCTTTCCAAAAACATGTCAGCGATCTTCGTCGCTTGGCCGAGCAATCCGCCGGGATTGAATCGCAAGTCGAGAACCAATCCCTTCATCCCGTCCTCTTTGAGTTTTTCCAGTGCCTCTTGCAGTTCGTCAGCGCTGCGGCGGCCGAATTGAGTCAGCCGGATGTAGGCCAGCTTGTTCTCTTCATCGACGAAGTAGTTCCAACTGTCGTCCGCCTTGTGCGTGTCACCGAGCACCGTTGCGACTTGAATCAGGGCACGCGTGATTTTGACTTGCTCGACCGTGTCTGAGCCGGCATGTTTCACGCCGATCGTCACATCGGTGCCGGGCTTGCCTTGCAACAGGCGGATCGCATCGTTGAGCGTGAAGCCTTGCGTGGACTTCCCGTCGATCTCCATGAAGAGGTCGCCCGACTTCAGCCCCGCCTTGTACGCCGGAGTTCCCGGCAGCGGTGACATCACCTTGAGCGGCGGAGCGATCGAATCCATCTGCACGCCGATGCCGCCGAATTCTTGCTCGACTTCCTGGTTGAAACGTTTCAGCTCTTCCGGGCTGATGTAGTTGGAATACGGATCAAGCTGCGTGACCATGCCGCGAATCGCCGCCTGGATGAGCTGGCGACGATCGACATCTTTGACGTAGTTCCGCTCGATCTGCTCGAACGTGTCGGCGAAGAGCCGCATCAACTCGTAATCTTCGTCGCGCTTGGCATCGGCCTTGGTCTTCGCATCGGCCGCCTTCGGCGGATCGTCAGCGAGCGATGCGGAAAACGAAAAACTCAGTCCGAGCAACAACGAACTCAGCAACAACCAAGAGAAGCGACGCATGAGAGAGTCCCGAAAAGCGAGGGAAAGATCGTGTCCGTGATCCGACGTCGAGAGAATTTTCGCGGCATCCAATTGCCGCTCAAGAACCGCGAAGGAGTCTAGGCCAAGCGATTTCTTGAAACAAGCGGGCCTGCTGTCGCAGTGAAGATTGGGACGCACGACACACTTTGCGTTGGGCGGACATGGGGCCGTCCCGTGGGAACTGAATCCGAATGAGGCCGTCCCATTGGGACTCCGCGACAGGGGACCGTACCTTTTTTTCGGCAGCCCCGCGTTCGACGGCATACTCTTTTCTTCGGGTCCATTTAGAATCCGCCGCCATGAGCACCACCCAGACAAAACAGCTTCGGGCCGGCATGGTCGGCATGGGGATGATCTTTGACGAGACGTATCGTCCGTTCTTCGAGCGGGCACACGTCGCCGGCGTCTACGACCGAAAGTTCGGCGACGTTGATGTGCCGCTCGCGGCCGTTGCGTCGCGAACTGGCGGACGTGCCGACAAATATCGAGCAGATGCCGGCAGTGCGATCGGGCCGTTTCAGAGTTTCTCCGGAAACGACTCGGTGACGAAGTTGCTCGCGGCCGGTGTGGACTTCGCTTGCGTGGCGACACCCGACAATCGGCACTTCGAGGGGGCGAAACAGATTCTCGAAGCCGGAGTGCATCTGCTGATCGAGAAGCCGTCGGTACTGACGCTGCAAGAACTCGACGAGTTGGTTGCGATCGCGAAACGGAAAAACGTGCTGGCAAAGGTTGTCTATCACAAGCTGCTCGACCCGGATCACAAGCGATTGCGAACGCTCGTTGCCGACAACGTGCTCCAGCATGTCAACAACGGTTATTGCTCACTGCTGGAGCCGAAGTCGATCTCCGGCGGGCAATTCGCCGAGTGGATCAAAGGCCGCAACCCCGGCACCTACGTCGCCGTGCATTACATCAAGTTGATCGACTTCAGTTTCGGCGGCCAGTTGAAAACGATCACCGCGACCGGGCAACGCGGCATCGTCGGGCCAAAAGACGGCTCGACGTGGGACAGCAATCAGATGCGGATGGTTTACGAATACGCCGACGGTCGCGAGGCGGCGTTCGATATTCACACCTCATGGGTCACTCCTGACAACTTCCCAGGCTACGTCGAGCAAGAAGTGCAGTTCCGCTTCGACAACGGCGTCTGGAATGGCCACTCACGTAAACGCGGCATCGAACTGACCGTCGAAGGGAAGACGCCAATCGAACTGAAGACCACGATCAACACGCACTACAACGGCAAGTGCCTCGAACCGTGGGGCGAGCGCGCTCAGCGTGGCTACGGCATCGAAGTCATCGAACGCTTCGTGCGCGAGCTGGCCTACGTCGAATTCGCCGGCGATGCGTCTGGACGAGTGGCTCGATTGGCCGAGATTCAAAAGCTCTCGTACAACGATCTCGCCTCGGATCGACAGACTGTCGCGGCGGTGCAAGCTCTCGAAGCAATCCTCGCTCATGCGGCGAACGGTGAACCGGATTGCGTGGTACGAGTCAACGACGCTCGTGGCGGTCTCGTGCTGTATCGTCCCGGCAGTGGCGATCCCGAAGTACTCTATTCGCCGAGCGTCTGATCGGCTGGTGGCTGAAAGCCGATGGCCGATAGCCGTAATCCTTTTTCCGAGTCACTCCGTGTCCACCGACGAACTCTTGCTGGCCATCGAATCCTCTTGCGACGAAACCGCTGCGGCGGTGATTCGGCGAGACCTCACCGTCTTGTCGAACGTCGTCGCCAGTCAGAACGAGTTGCACGAACGGTTCGGCGGTGTCGTGCCGGAGATCGCGTCGCGAGCGCATGTCCGCTGCATCCTGCCAGTCATCGACGAGGCGTTGCGAAAGGCAAATTCGAAACTGGCGGACCTCAAAGCCATCGCGGTCGTGACGCAGCCGGGATTGGTCGGCTCGTTGCTGGTCGGACTGACGGCGGCGAAGACGTTGGCACTCGCAACGGGCTTGCCGTTGGTCGCGGTCAATGACATCGAGGCGCATCTTTACGCCTGTCGGATGCAGGCGGGGCGCGACATCTTTCCGGCG
>JAYVQJ010000993.1:0-4364 GCA_043777235.1 Planctomycetia bacterium | reverse complement strand
GAGTGAGCGCTGGTCTTGCGGCCATCCGTACCACAGTGGTGTCACGATTGCCGCTCCACCAAACAGCGGTTCGTGTCTCGGCGGTGGTGTCACAACTTGGGGGACACTTAAGACCATTGGCGACGTGTGGATTACTCCGAGCAGCCGCCATACTGGTGGCGTGCAGGTATTGTTGTGTGACGGTGCTGTTCGATTCGTGAACGACACGATCAATACCGTTTCCGGAAATCCGCCCTGCACCTCAGCACCAGGCAATCTGGGCCAAGCCGCAGTGACTTCGAGCGGTTGCTCTGGCCAAAGCCCGTACGGTATTTGGGGTGCTTTGGGAACGATGGCGAGCAACGAAACGGTCAATGACTTCTAGTCAACGATTAGTTGTCGCTTGTAGCTAATGTGTAAAGTTCGGAACCCCTCGAAACCCAGTTTCGAGGGGTTTTTTTCATACTCTCTGACACCGAAGGAAATTCGATGACATCCGATTTTCGTCGCCAAGCGACCATCTGTTTGATCGGATCGTCCATGCTCTTCACTGCAATCACTGGCTGTGAAAGGGTTCCGACATTTCAAGAACTAACAGGTGACCAACAAGGCAAGCCAGCGAATACGACTCCAAATTTAACTCCAGCGGCTACCGCAAACGTTGCTCAACCAAGTCCCGCGTTGGAGGTCGTGAAGCCAGCACCGATTGACCCTGCGAAGTTTCTCGCGGAATTCGCCGCGAAGCGTCCCGAAACGATCACCGACGCAGACTTGAAGACCCTTGGCTCGTTGGATTTCGGACGCGAACAAGTGACCTCCTTGGACGTCACCCGTGGCCCAGTCACCGACGAAGGACTTCAAAACCTGACCAAGCTTCCCGAATTGTCCGTGCTCAATTTGACCTCAACGAGCATTGATGGACATGGGCTCGAAGTTCTGGCTGGCTGTCCAAAACTAAAACGGTTGAAGGTGCGTCTTGCTTTGCGAATGACGCCTCAGGGCTGGGAGTCGTTAAGCAAAGTCTCGCAATTGGAGTTTCTCGACGTCTCTACGAACACAAGCATTTCCGACGCAGACGTTGCCAAATTCAAGGTTCTGACCAATCTGCGCGAATTGAACCTCAGCGAAACTCTGGTCACGGATGATGTCTTTAAGACCTTGGTCGAGATGGAAAATCTCGAAATCTTGTGGATCTCAGGGAACGGGCTGATCAGAGGCAATGGACTGCAATTCTACACGCGATCAAAGCCTGCCCTTCGAGAACTCCACGCGAACAAGACGTCGCTCGGCGCAAATGGGCTCAGGCATATCAAAAGCATTTCCAGTTTGCAGCTTCTCGACATTTCCGCTTCAAGCTTGGGTGACCAGCAGTTCGCCGAACTGAAAGGTGCGAACAACTTGGTGCATCTCAAAGTCGGTGCCAATTTTCTTTCGAACGACGGCATGAAGACCGTCCTTGGTTTGAGCAAGCTGAAGATTCTGGATCTGGAAGGGATGCAAACCATTAGCGACGCCGGATTGGGGATTCTTTCAAAAAAGAGCGGTTTGCAAACGCTCAACGCGAAGAAGGTTCCGTTCACACCGAAGGCGATCGAGCAATTTCGAAAGATTCAGAAGAACTGCGAAGTTCTCACTTCGGAATAAATTTGGAATCCTGCTGAACGATGCCGAAGGGACCACCGACCTTCGGCATTCGTTCGGGACCAGCTTCGGCCCGTCGGAGTTTTATCACTGGAGCAGCGCCGATCGCGCAACGCCGTGTCCGTCTTGTGTGACGTAGAACGGTCGCTCTTCCACAGTGACGTGGTAGTCGGGAGCGATTCCCAGTGAATGCAGCATTGTCGCATGCAGATCGGTGACGTTGATCGGATTTTCGATCGTCGTACAGGGTCGCTCGTCGGCGGTCTTGCCGTAGAGGAAACCGCGTTTGGCCCCGCCTCCGAACATCAGCACACTGGAGGCACCAGTGAAGTGGCGGTGCATCCCGTAGTGTTTGAGTTCCTGGAGCACCGCCGGTTGATCGACTTGATTGCCGACCGGCTTTTCGGGTTTCCCTTCGAGCAAGCAGTCACGGCTGAATTCGCTGGCCAGAACGATCATTGTACGGTCCAGGAGTCCGCGCTGTTCGAGATCAAGTACCAATTGAGCAATCGGCGCGTCGATCTCAGACTTCAGCTTCGCCAGCCGAGTGTGGCCGTTGTCGTGAGTGTCCCATTGCAGGAACGGGCCGTACTCGGTGGTCACTTCGATGAACCGTGCGCCCTCTTCAACCAGCCTTCGAGCCAGCAGGCAGCCGAGACCGAACTTGCAGGTGTTGTAGATGTCGAACGACTCTTTCGGCTCCAGCGACAGGTCGAATGCCTTTGCCGACGACGAATCCATCAGCCGGTGAGCCTGCTCGATCGACCGCAGCAAAGCTGCGCGCTGGGCGTCAGTGTGGCCTGATCTCGCCGGGATCGGAGTCTGTTCCGATTTCGGCGAAATCGGACCACCGTCGGCGACCATCTTGCGAAACATGTCGTACCGACGGCGAAACCGTTGAAGACTCATTCCCGACGGCGGTTTCACGAGGTTGACTGCTTGTCGAGGATCGGGGACTCGGAACGGATTGAACTCGGCACCGAGGCATCCACCGGTTTGAAAGGCTTTGAGTTCTTCCGACTCGCCGTTTCCTTCGTAGCTTTGCCCGATGTCGATGAACGCCGGGATCGCCGGATTCTTCGGCCCCAGTGCGTGAGCAATCCAAGCTCCGAGATGCGGAGCCGCGACGTTCTGCGGTGGTTCGTAGCCGGTGTGCCAGTGATACTGATGCCGCGAGTGCAAAATCGTGCCGAGGTCGCCGAGCACATGCGACCGAATCAATGTCCCTCGATCGAGCACACTGGCAATCTTCTCGAAGCCTTCGGTGATCTCGATTCCATCCACCGCCGTCTTGATCGCGGGAAACGTGCAGAGCACATCGTCCGCCTTCATGCCCGATTCAAACGGCACATGTCGTTTTGGATCGAACGTCTCGGTGTGAGCCATTCCACCAGCCATCCAGAGCACAATCAGTGTGTCCGTCGTCGCGGGGAATGCGGGCGTTTTCGGCTGCGCACCGATCGACGTCGTCGGACCTGCGAGCGTGTGCTGGATGCCGCCTAGCGCAACCGCACTTCCCGCCAGACCCGCGAGAAATTCACGGCGAGTGGAACTCGAATGCACGAGCGACGGAAGCTGGTTCATTGTGGTCTCTCAATCGGAATGAATGCCAAAAGAAGATCATCCAGGCGAGCCGGCGGGCGTCAGCCCCCGGACAACAAACGAGTCCGGGGGCTAACCGGGATTATTCATGGCCATTCAGTAACCCGAAGCGTAAGCGAGGGCGTCGTGACGGTTCGCCCTCGCTTACGCTTCGGGTTATTGAGCGGCAGTGAGCTAACGCCCGCCGGCTCGCCTGGAATCCGCATCGACACCGGCTTCGCCTCGACCTTGGGCGGCGGAACCGGTTGCTTGCGATCGAGCAAGTACGAAAATGCGCCGAGCAACTCGCCACGGCGCACCGAATGACAATTGAGACACTGCTTGGCCGCTCGCACCGCTCCCACCATGCGGATCGTGTTGAGTTGCTGATCAAGGACGACGTCCTCGCCTTCACGGAGTTGTTTCAACGCCCGCTGCTCGAACTCATCGACTGGCCGAGTCTTCGCGTTTCGCAGTTCGTCCATGCGAGGCAGATGCTCCGACAGATACACGCGAGGCAAATCGAACTTCAACAGGCTGATCAATTCGAGCCGTGAGATTTGCCAATCCTCGGCTGAGGCTCCCTGGATTGCGGGAGCCTGTGTCATGGCGTGGGAGACAAAGCCAGCCGCTTGTTGACGAGCGGGAACGTAAGCCGAATCAATCATCGCGGTGAATTGTCGCACGGCTCCGATTTGGCTGGGCAGCGGCGGTGGTTGCAGCGGGACATCGTTCCCGGCAGCGAGCACGGAGTTCTGAATCGCAGTCGGCGGATCAATGATTTCGGGGCGTTTCGGCAGCGGCTTTGGTGGTGGCAAGGGATCAACCATCAACGTCCAGTATTGGGAATCTCGCATCCGACTCGCACCGAAGCCGTTCGCCGCAGCGAACGCCACAAATGTCTGCGAATGCAACTCCTTCAACGCGCCCTGTCGCCGGCGAGCACTGCGGGCTTCGGATGAGTCATCGAGCGAACGCTCCATCATCTCGCGCGCCTCGACCTCGGTAGCCATTGGTCCTACGGACTCGACAGAGCCACGCGGAACCTCGTAACTCAAGCGATCGGCCAAGGACACCAGCGGATACTTCGCGTGCAAGGCGCGATATTCGCGCATGTCGGTGACCACGCTGCCTACCAGCGCAGCGACGGCCCAGACCGTCAT
>JAYVQJ010000992.1:0-17153 GCA_043777235.1 Planctomycetia bacterium | reverse complement strand
AGTTGAAAATTGTGAGATAGAGTCATGGCAACAGCCACCACTATCGCAGCGACGAAAGAACATTGCTGGCGATATCCGCCGCGAAGGAAGCTTGCTCTCGTCGCTGTTGTTGTTTGGCCGGTGATTGCGTTTCTTCAGTGGGATCGCCGGCTTCTTGGCTACTTTGAACTGCGAGTTTACGCTTCATTACTGATTTACTTCTGTCTCGCGTTCAAGCTTCGCTGTGGATGGGTTCCATTTGGTGTGATTGTTGGAGCGGTTCTCGGTCTTATGAGCGACCCTTCGGTGAAGGGGGGAACTCACGAGTCGATGATGTGGGAGACCGTCAACCATTTTGCCGGAGGCACGTCGATTGGACTTCTGGTCGGTTTGGTCTTGGATTCGATTCCAAGAATCCGTCAAATCCCACAAGACCACATGAAATAAAATGATCGCGTGAGCGAAGGCAATTCACTGGGAAAATCGACATGACCGCCACAGAAATTCGCAAGCTCAGTCTCGCCGAACGAATTCAGCTTTTTGAAGACGTATGGGATTCGATCGCCGATGAGCCGGATGCCTGGGAGCTCACGCCGGAACTTCAGGCGGAACTTGATCGTCGGCTTGACGACCTGGAAGCCAACCCATCGGGCAACGTGACGTGGGACGAGGTCAAAGCGGGCTTGCGAGCACAGCGATGACCTATTCGTTGGAACTGCGTCCGGTCGCGCGACGAGACATCGAATCGGCGCATCGTTGGTACGAGGATCGTCGCCGAGGCCTTGGCTTGGAATTTGAAGCGTGTGTCGAACAAGCCTTCACGCGGATTTTGTCTGATCCCGAATCTTACGATGTCGCCTATCGCGACCTGCGGCGCGTGCCAGTGAACCGATTTCCGTATCAGGTCTATTTCGTGGTGCGCCAGTCGCGGGTCATCATCGTTGGCGTCTTGCATGGCCGACGCAGTACTTCACTCATTCGTCGGCGATCACGACGCGGATAACAATTCGGTTGATCAACGATCTGTCGCCGATCTTCCTGGTTGACACAGCCGTTTTTCCGCCATCCAATCTCACCCAACGCATCGGCCCTTGCCGATTTCAGGTGATGCGTGCTCGCGAACTATCCCGCCAAACACACTCCATGACGGAGCCTGCCCATGCTGACGATTCTTGGACGTGAGCGCCACCACGAGGCGATTCAAGGAACCAGCTTTTGTGATCAACTCTCCCGGCGATCGTTCTTGACGATTGGTGGTTTCGCGCTGGGTGGCCTTGCTCTGCCAAACGTCTTGCAAGCCGAAGCGGCCGCGCGATCCGGTTCATCGCACAAGGCGATTATCAACATCTACATGCCCGGTGGTCCTTCACACATCGACCTATGGGATTTGAAGCCGGACGCTCCGGCCGAGATTCGAGGCGAGTTCCAGCCGATCGCGACCAACGTGCCGGGCATTGAAATCAACGAGCTGTTTCCACGCATGGCTCAGATGATGGACAAGTTCGTGCCGGTGCGCTCGATCTCGGACGCGGACGGTTTGCACGACGGCTATCAGTGCATGACCGGGCGTCGCAAGTCGAGCCGCAAGCCGCCGGGAGGTTGGCCGGCCGCCGGATCGTGGATCTCGAAGCTGCAAGGCCCGACCAACGGAGCCGTCCCGCCCAACATCGCGCTGATGTACACGGTCGGCAATCGGACGTGGGGCGAACCGGGTGACGGCGGCTACCTGGGCGTCTCGCACACGCCGTTCAATTTGCTGGGGAGCAAAGCTCGCAGTTCACCTGAAGGGATGGTGCTGCAAGGCATCTCGCTGGAACGGCTGCAAGACCGCAATCAATTGATGAAAGCGTTCGATGGCTTCGTTCGCTCCGCCGACAGCAAGGGAGTGATGGAGAGCATCGACGTCTACTCGCAGCAGGCACTCGGCATCCTGACGACCTCGAAGCTGGCCGAGGCTCTCGACCTGTCAAAGGAAGACCCACGCATCCTGGCTCGGTACGGCAAGAGCGACGAGAAGTTTATTCGCGACGGCGCGCCGCGCATGATCGAGAACTTCTGCGTGGCTCGGCGACTGGTCGAAGCAGGCGCGAGATACGTCTCGCTCAACTACAGCCGCTGGGACTGGCACGGCAGCGACGGGATGAACTTTCCGATGTCGCGTGAAGAGTTCCCGCTGCTCGATCAAGGTTTGTCCGCACTCGTCACCGATCTGCACGAACGAGGTTTGCAGAACGACGTTTCGGTCGTGGTCTGGGGCGAATTCGGGCGGACTCCGAAGATCAACAACAACAACTCGCGTGATCACTGGCCGCAAGTCTCGTGTGCGATGCTCGCTGGCGGCGGCATGAAGACCGGCCAAGTCATCGGCCGAACCAACAACAAGGGCGAGCACGCCGTCGAACGCCCGGTCAAATTCCAAGAAATCTTCGCCACGCTCTACAAGTGCGCCGGCCTTGATGTCGGCCGAGTCCGCATCTTTGACGGTGCCGGTGTCCCGCAGTATTTGGTTGACGACGGCATCGAGCCGATGCACGAACTTGTTTGAAGTCATTTGTCCTTGGTCCGTTGTCATTTGTTTTGACAAAGAATCAAGGACCAAGGGCCAATGACCATGCCACACTCTCGTCGCTCCGTTCTGCAAGCCGGATTGACCGGTGCGTTTGGATTGTCTCTCCCGGCTGTGTTGCAGCAGCGAGCTTCGGCCGGATCGACGACTCGCAAGACGGCCGTGATTTATGTCGAGATGGCCGGTGGTCCGACTCAGCATGAAACCTACGATCCAAAACCGCTCGCGCCGGAGGAGTATCGCGGGCCGCTGAACGCCATCAACACGGCGATTCCGGGCGTGCAGTTTTCCGAGTTCATGCCGGAGCAGGCGCGGATCATCGACAAGCTGGTGGTGATTCGCTCGATGCACCACACGAACGGCAGTCACGGGACCAGTAGCCATCTGACGCAGACTGGTTACTACTTGCGAGACAACCAGAACCGCGAAAACGAAATGCCCTGCTTCGGCTCGATCACGACGAAGCTGCGCGGGGCGAATGAGTCAGGTGTGCCGGCGTTCGTGTCGATCCCGAACAGCATGCGCTTCGGCCGAGCCGCTTGGCTGGGCAAGGGCTTCAATCCGTTTGAGACGGTGAAGTCGGCAGACGATAAAGAGTTCTCGGTCGCAAACCTCACGCTACTCGGCGGACTGACCGCCGCCCGGTTGAACGATCGCCGCGCACTGCTAAATGGCTTCGGCGAGACTCGGCAACTGATCGACAATCAGGGAGTTGCCGATTCGATCGACCAATTCACTCGAGAGGCGTTCGATCTCGTCACCGGCGATCGCGCACGGCTGGCGTTCGACATCTCGAAGGAGTCCACTGAAACGCGAGCACGTTACGGCCTCAATTCGCTCGGCCAAAACATGCTGCTCGCTCGGCGATTGGTCGAGCACGGCATTACGGTCGTGACTGTCCGAGCCAGCACGCTCGGTGGTTGGGACGATCACGGCAACATTGCCGACGCGATGAAGAAGAAAGGCCCCGGCTTCGATCAAGCGGTCGCGGCGCTCGTCACCGATCTTCACGAACGGGGTCTCGACAAGGACGTACTCGTCGTCTGCATGGGTGAGTTCGGCCGCACTCCGCGCATCAACAAGGGTGCCGGTCGCGACCATTGGGGCCAACTGATGAGCGTCGTGCTCGCGGGTGGCGGCCTGAAAGTCGGACAGGTCGTCGGCTCATCCGATTCGACGGGCTCGGTCCCCAAGGATCGTCCTTATCGCCCGGAGAATGTGCTGGCGATGGCCTATCGCCATCTCGGCATCGAACCCGGCCATACATTTACCGACAACTCCGGCCGCCCACGATTCGTGCTCGAAGAGCGCGGACTCATCAAAGAGTTGGTGTGATCACACAGGCTGGTCATGTCTGCGATTCGCGAGTTATTTTCGCATGCCCATCGCGCTTGCCTCGGCGTCTTCGTGACCAACGGCTCCAGTAAACTTGGTGACGACGGCTCGGATCTTGACAACCTTGGCATCGAGAATCGGAAACGCTCAGTGGCAATTAACGAGCGACGGAACACGTTTGACCGACTCAGCGACGACCCCGTTCCGTTCAAGACGCTTCGGACTTGGGTTGCACACGCTCCGCCGAAATCATCCCTTTTCAGCCGTTATCGACGGTCCCCATGAGCAGCGTTGGCGATTCCCGCCAAGCAACAAAAAACCCTCATTGTCCGCAGGACATGAGGGCTTTTCGCAAGGGTGGCCAAGCGGACTTGAACCGCCGACCTCCGGATCCACAATCCGGGGAAGCATCCTTCAAACAGGTGAAGGCACAACGAGTTGCGAAACGTCGTTCGCGCCGTGGCAGTTCTGGTGGCAGTAGCTCCACCGAAAACGAGCGCGGCGAGGCGGTCGGAGAGTCGGTTTCGAGCAAGGTGGATTCGTTCTCGGCGGCGTTGATGCTGATTGCTTCGCTGCCGTTGTCGGATGCTGAGAAGGCGGACGCGGTGCGGCGGTTGATGGCGGAGCGGGCCAAGCTGGGCGGTGACGTGTGAGAGTCGCCGGGCGTCGAACTCGGCTGGCGGGCTTTTTGAAACGCACCGGGGGCCGCGCAGTAGCGGCACGACGTAGCTAGCGCGTCTCTGGAACGTGGGTCGGGATACCAAAATCAGGAGGGTGACATGACTGAAACGAAGATGGCATTGATGGACCGACTGCGGAAGGAACGTCGCTGGGAAGAGGCGGACCAGTTTCGCGAAGAGGCGCGGACGCGGTTGAAGAGCGAAGGGATGCGGCGCGGGGATGCTCGTGAGGAAGCGTGGCGGCTGACGGCGGAGAAGTTTCCGAAAGTTGTGAAGGCCAAGCCGCAACAGCCGGCCGTGAGCGGATTGCGAATCGAGGCCGTGAATGCGGGAGTCGTCATCGAGGTGAGTGAGGACGATCGGCAACAACTTGTGGAATTGGCTCAAATACCGGGCGCGTGGACGGCGGATTTGACCGAGGCTCTCAAGTGGGTGCATTCCAAGTGGAGTCAAGAGGTCGATGTACCCCCTTCCGAGGCTCCCAATGTCCTGGCTTGGCTGTTGTGGAAACTCTGCATGGTGGAAAGTGACCGCTTCATCCTCTTCTGGATGGCGGACTATCTCTTGCGTCACGGCGATACGTTGTCGTCGATCGTCTGGTCGAAAGCCGACCCGCACAAGGCGAAGTTGCGACGGCAATTCGTTGAGGGCATGAAACGCGACAAGACGACGAAGACCGACGCGACGGCTTGATCGGACTACAGTAACTCGGCCAACAGGGCATCGAAGTCGAACACGAATGACGTGTCGATGATCTTGGTGGCGTCGCTGATCGTGTCTTTGCTGGCTCCGCTGGTGAAGCCGTTGATGGTGTCGAGATCGGCTCCGCCGTTGAGCGTGTCGTTGCCCGCGTCGCCGAGCAGTGTGTCCATGCCGGCATCGCCGCTCAGTGAGTCGTTGCCCGCCGAGCCGGTCAGCAAATCTGCACCGTTGCCGCCGCTCAAAGTATCGTTGCCGTTACCGCCACGGATCGAATCGTTGCCGTCGGAGCCGAGCAGCTTGTCGTTGTCGTCGCCGCCGTCGAGCACATCATCGCCCGTGCCGCCGTCGATGGTGTCGTTGCCTGCGTTGCCGAACAGCAGGTCATCGTCATCGCCGCCGTTGATCGAATCGGCTCCGGCATCGCCGGTGATCGTGTCGTTCCCCGCGTCACCCGTGAGCGTGTCGTTGCCATCGCCGCCGCTCAGAGAATCGTCGTCGTCCCCGCCGCTGATCGAATCATTGCCCGCGCCACCGGTGAGCGTATCGCTGCCCGTGCCGCCGAAGATTTTGTCGTTGTCATTTCTACCGGCGAGCGAATCGTCGCCGTCGCCGCCGGAAAGGCTATCGAGTCCCGCTCCGCCGTCGGCCGTGTCGTCGCCACTGCCGCCGATCAGCGAATCGTTGCCGTCGCCGCCGTTGAACGACACGCCGAGACTGACCGCGTGAGCGTCCAGCAGATCGTTTCCGCCGTTGCCGTTGAACGTGAAGCTCCCCGCGAACCGCGACCACGACCGATCCAGCGTCAGCCGATCCGCCGCGTTGGAGCCAACGAACCGCACGTCCGCCCCGCTCATCACGCTGACCGGAACGATCAATTCCTTCCCCAAGCTGGACCGCAAGTGGACTTGGCCGTTGAGCAGCAGCGTTTTGAAGTTGCCGCCCTTCGTCGGCAGCGAGATCGTCACCGTCTCATTCACGTCGGTCACAGTGACGCTGACGTTCTGCGTGACGAGATGCGTGCCATCGCTGACGCCGATTTGAACTTCGTACACGTTGTCGCGATTGGCGTCCGCCGGATGCTCGAAGTCGGGCGGCGAGACGAAGCTCAACGCGCCGGTCAGAAAGTTGAGCGAGAACCGCGCTTGATCGGCCCCGCCCGTGAGGCCGTACAGCAGCGAATGCCCTTCGGGATCGTTCGCCATGACAGTCAACACCGCCGTTGAGTTTTCAGGCGTGCTGACAGCATTGGCCGAAGTGATCATCGGCGATTCGTCCACGTTGCTGACGACGATTTGCACATTCTGTGTGACGGCGTTCACGCCGTCGCTCGCTTGGACTTGGATCAGATACACGTTGTCGTGATTGGCGTCCGCCGGATTCTCGAAATTCGGGGCCGACTTGAACGTGACCGCGCCGCTCGTGCCGTCGATGTTGAACAACCCGGCATCCGTTCCACCGCTCAGCGAATAGGTCAACGAGTTCTGTTCCGGGTCCGTCGCGGAAACCGTCAGAGCCGCCGTACCGTTCTCCGCGACGTTGACCAACGCCGCCGACGTGATGCTTGGCGATTCATTCGCGTTTGTCACGGTGACGTGAATCGTCTGCGTGACAAGATGCGAGCCATCGCTCACGCCTACTTGCACGTCATACACGTTGTCGTGATCCGAGTCGCTTGGTTGCTCAAAGTCCGGCGCGGCCAAAAAGGTCAACAGGCCAGAAAACGTGTTGATGCTGAACTTGGCTTGATCTGCTCCGCCAGCGATGCCAAAGGCCAACGGCTTCCCTTCGGGGTCGTTCGCGGTCACGGTTTGGACCGTCGCCGTGTTCTCTGAGACGGTCGCTGTCGTCGCCGATCCGAACGTCGGCGATTCGTCCACATTGGTCACAGTGACTTGGATGTCTTGAGTGACCGTGTTGGTTCCATCGCCGACCGCGACCGACACCAGATAGATGTTGTTGTGATCCGCGTCTTGCGGCGACTCGAAATTCGGAGCCGTTAGAAAAGCCAACGCGCCCGTCGTGAGGTCGAGCGAGAACAACGAGTCGTCCGCGCCGCCAGCCAGTGAATACGTAAAAGCCCCGTGCTCTGGATCGGTGCCGGAGACAGTCTGCACGGCGGTCGTGTTCTCCGCGACGCTCACCGAACTGACTGACGTGATGGCCGGTGCCTCGTTCGTGTCGGTCACAGTGACGGCGATGGTCTGTTGGGTGAGATTGATGCCATCGCTGACGGCGACTTGGACTTCGTAGATGTTGTCGTGGTTCGTGTCGGTTGGATTCTCAAAGTCCGGCGCAGCAACAAAGGTCAACGCGCCCGTGAACGAATTGATTGCGAACTTACCTTGATCGGCTCCACCCGCAATGCCGTAAAGCAGGAAGTGGTTTTCCGGGTCTATTGCATCGACGACGAATACAGTCGTGACATTTTCAGTTGCAGTTGCTGCGGACGCGGTTGTGATCGTCGGTGGTGCATCGACTTTGCTGATGTGTATCTGAATGTCTTGCGAGACAGTGTTTGTGCCATCGCTGCCTTGTACTGTCACGAGATAGACGTTGTTGTTGTCCGAGTCTAGTGGCTGCTCAAAGCTGTGCGGCGACAGAAACGACAACACGCCGCTCAACGAATTGATCGCAAAGAGCGATTGATCGGCTCCCCCGGTGAGCGCGTACGTCAGGGCGTGATTCTCTGGATCAGTTGCTGTGACGGTCAGCACGGCGGTCAAGTTGCCTGGGACACTGACTCGGTTAGCGGACGTAATTGTTGGGGGTTCGTCAAAATTGGTGACTGTCACTTGGATGTCCTGCGTGACGACGTTCGTGCCGTCGCTGACTTGGACTTGGACAGAATAGAGATCGTCGTGATTTGCGTTGGCTGGGTTCTCGAAATCCGGAACCGACTTGAACGACAATGCTCCGCTGAGTGGATTGATTGCGAACAACGCGGAATCGGTCCCGCCCGAAATCGAGTAATTCAAAGCGTCATGTTCTGGATCAGTCGCAGCGACGGTCAGCACAGCCGTTGAATTCTCCGGTACGCTGACGGCGTTGCTGGATGAAAAAGCGGGGGACTCGTTCGTGTTGGCGACAGATACCGAAATGACTTGCGAAACGACATTTGTGCCGTCACTGACCGCGACTTGGACTTTGTAGATGTTGTCGTGATCGGCGTCCGATGGGTTTTCAAAATCCGGGGCGGACTTGAACGACAATTCGCCGGTCGTCGAATTGATTGCGAACAGGTTTGCGTCGGCTGCGCCGTCGATCGAGAAACTCAATGTGCCGTTTTCTGGATCGTTCGCCGCAACGGTCATCACCGCTGTCGTGTTCTCTGGCACGCCTGCCGCGTTTGCAGAAGTGATCGTCGGTGGCTGGTCTGGCGAAGTGCTTTCATATCGCGCCAAAGCGAAGACGTTAAAGCTGCCGTTGTATGTGTAACCTGCCACGACAATCTTGCCGTCTGGCTGCACTGCAACGCTGGTGGCGCGATCGTTTGACGAACCGAAATCGGTCGTTAGTTTTCCATCACCGTCAAATGATCGGTCCAGTGATCCATCAATGTTGTAGCGAGCCAGCGAGAAGTCACCGGAACTCGTACCTGCGACAACAATTTTACCATCGGGTTGTAACGCCATGCTGTTGGCTTCAGAGGATGTCCCGAAATCCGTTGTCAATTTGCCATCGCTGTCAAAAGCGGTGTCGAGTGCGCCATCGCTCGTATACCGCGCTAACGCGAAATCAAGCCCATGATCGCTATACGTGAAACCGGCAACGATGATCTTGCCATCCGCTTGTACGACCATGCTGTTAATCTGGAACGCATTAGCAAAGATGTCTGTGCTGACAATCCCGGTTCCCCCAAATGTTGTGTCCAAACTGTGGTCTGCGTTGTAGCGAACTAATTGTGATCCAGCGACGAGTATCTTGCCGTCAGTCTGGATGGCGAGGGCATTGGTGGAATTCGCAGGCGTGGTTAGCCGGCTGCTTCCACCGAAGAATAATAGGTTGTTTCCCGCGACAAATATCCCGTCACTTTTCGATAACGCAACGTGCGGGGGCGAGCTAGCCAACTGGTCGAAGTTCAGCATTTGGCTACCGTGGTCTAAGAACTGCGTGTCATCGCCCAACGAATAGGTGTACCGAGCCAACGTATAAACTCCGCCACGATATCCCACTGCAACGAGTTTTCCATCGGACTGTGAAACCATGCTCGTGACCACATCATTCACACCTTGGAAGTCTTGAGTGCGCGTACTGGTCAATAGACCGCTATTGCTGTAGCGGGCAAACGCGAAATCGGTCTCGCCGGCATAATTGCCAATTGGCGCACGAACGAGTTTGTATCCGCCAACGACAATCTCGCCGCCTGATTGCACAATGACGCTATTTCCTTGAGCGTCAGCACCGAAGTTGGTCGTCACCTTGCCACCGACGCCGAAGCTCGGATCAAGGTCGCCTGCCGAGAGCAGACAGCGGGTTTCCAGCGACTCCGCAGCGGCCGATCCGCCAGACGCGGACCACGATGCTCGGCGACGCGCGGAACAGCGACTCGGAAGCAACTGCCGTGCGATACGCTCTTGGATCAATGAAAACAGCTTGGTGCGCCGCATGACTCCCCCACTTCGTTGAGCACTCACAACGACTGTCTGCCGTTGTCGAGAAATGACACAGTGAGCCAGTTACCCTAAACTTGAGGGCGCACACCCACAAGCAACGAGTGCCCGAAACAAGCGGCGATTGTCCGATCGGCGAATCGCACTGCTCGCTGGCCCGTGGGATTGGAGTCCATGTCATGGTGGATGCGCTTTGGCCATTCGCGGACCAGTTTCGTACTTGGGAAACCTCGCCCCCGAATGGTCCGCTGTCGTTCTTTCGATTGTCGAACGAATTTCACGACGCCGGTTGCCCATTGAAGTTTCAAGGCACCGCGAAAAACCTCTGGCAACTATTCGATCCAACGTCCAAACCGTTCTACCCGGTCGCGCAGTACCCGCATCTAAGCCTTGATGATTTCGTCTGCTGGCTTCAGTTGCCGAGCGACGTTACGGGGACCGAGTGGTACTTCGGTTACGTGTACTTCAAGAAATTGAAGCATCGAAAGAAGCTGTTTGACGAATTCCGAGAACTAGCTGCCCAAGCCGGTGCGTGTCTTCGGACAAATCCACGTTTTCGCGAATTTCTGTGGCCATGCCTGCAATACTTGTCGCAAGCCGACCGCTATCCGCAACTGCGTGATGGCGAGGATATCGCTTGGTGGATCGCTCTACTTTTCACAAAGCCCGATATCTGCCAGTTGCTCTACTCTGCGTGCTCTCGAAACGACATCGCCGACGTCGTTCAGATTGAAATCGAAAATGCCGCGCTAACGTCAAAGAAGGCGATCAGCTCGTGGCAGTTATTTGACGACCCCCGTTGGCCAACGGTGAATTGCCGCGTTGCGCGTCCGTTTCGGGAGATTCCCTGCCCGGACTTCGATAAGGCGGACGAAGGCCAAATACTGAAGGCATCCACGCACCCGCTGGCTCCGACTCCGGCTCCGGCTCCGTCGGCGACTTTGCAGGTTGTGAGCCACAACGTCGTGAACAATCACACGCACGTCATCAACCACAACGTCGTGAATAACAACACGCATGTCGTGAACCACAGCTTGGACTTGCTCGTGATGCCGATTTCCACACCGCCGACTCCGCCAACTGATACGGTTGTGCCAAATACGTCACCAACTGGCAGTCAGCAAGTCGCCGAAGCGGCGGAGGGACAGGCGACGGTTGAGTCTCCGAAGCCGCAACAACGAGTGACCGATGACGGTGGCAAGCAACCATCGCACCGAATACGCCCGCGAAAAGGGAATGCGGGCCGTCCGAGGGTCGTTGGCGAGGATGAAAAGCGAGACTTGCAACTGTTCGCTGATTGGCAAACCGCGAAAACAGCCGGCATCGCAGCCAAAGATTTCTGCACAGACAAAGGCATCAAGGTTCCCGAACTCGATCGCATTGTTGGTTGGGTCGCGACGCGCCGGCGACGTGGCCAACTCTGAAAGCAGGTTCCCGACAAACCTCACAAGCCCAAATTGATTTTGTCGGTGAGATTGTTGGCATCTGTCATCTCATGGGAATTGTGAGGCATTAGCGGCACTCACTGACGAGACGGCTTCCCGACAAATATGCAAACGAATGCACTCCGAATTTGTCTGTCGGACTCGCTCCTAACGTCTCGCCCATAACGCCGAGCCTGATGGCGTGCTTACGCCGGCTCGGCCGAGACTCTCACACAGAGAGGCATGGGCAATGACTGATACTGATCTCGCACACGCTGCCGCCGAGCGGATCGACGGGCATGGGGAGCGGTACTGCGACGCTGACGGCTGCGCGTCCCGCTACGGATTCTCTCGCCGTCACTGGCTAAGGCTCGTGGACCGACAGGCCGCGCCGAGTCCAACACGCTTCGGCCGTTTGACGAGATGGTCGCTGTCGCGTTTGGCCGAATGGGAAGCGGATGGTTGTCGTCCGGTTCGCATTGCCGGAAAGGCGGCGCGAGCATGACTCACCCGCACAAAAACAATCCGAAACGTGAAGGTGAACGGCGCAAAGGTGAGGCGTTCGCAAATCTGGAAGCTCACCGCGAATGGATTCTGTTGAAGGCTCGGCGCGTCTTCGCTGTGGTGTTGCTCGAAAAGGGGCGCGCCACGATCGACGATGTTCGCGCTGTGGTCATCTTGCCGGTCGGATTGAATCCGACTTGCTTCGGGCCGGTCGCGACGCCGTTTGCTCGGCAACGCTTCGTTGAGCGGGCCGGCTTCACGGAGACAACGCGCTGCGAGGGACACGCTCGGCCGGTTTCCATTTGGGAACTGAAGTCACCCCACGGAGTCGAGCAATGGCTCCTAGAACACCCCGACCGACCGCCTCCGGCTGATCCAAGAAAAGAGCAGCAATCGCTCTGGCCGGTAAACGAGACCAGCCCGCTGGTTGATCCCAACGGGCCGGTCGATTTCCAAATCTGAATTCGTTTCACTCGCCGGGCGGACGTTGGCGCGTCCGCTCGGCATTTCTGCAAAGGTCGCTGACATGGATGGTACTCGTTCGCGTTCCCGTCGCAAGACGGAGAACGGAGTCACGCCGCGTGCGGACGCATTCGAGGCGGATTTGCTCGGCTTGATGCTGACACATCCGCAGGTCTTCCCGGCGATCGACGTGACAACCGACGAATTCTTTGACATGAATCACAAAACGATTTTCAACGTCGGAGCCGCACTGCATTCGCAGGGAGTGCCGATCTATCTGACAACGATTGCCGACGAACTTTCCAAGCGCGGTGAGTTAGAACAAGTCGGCGGGCTTTATCATCTCGACCGACTGATGACGAACGCGCCAGCAAACCCGTCGAATGCCGACTACCTTGCCAAGCAAGTTCGCGACGCGGCCATCCGACGGCGTGCGGCGGAGCGGCTCGACAAAGTGCGCGGACAATTGATCGGTCGCGATGACCTCGACGATTTGCCGGATGAATTCACTCCGCTGTTGCAGTCGTGCGGGCATCGTTCGGAAAGGTTACGGCCGGTGTCGGCGGGGCAATTGCTCGCCGAGAATGTCGAGTTGCGGCCGGCGGTGATTCACGGGTTGTTGCGACTCGGTGAAACGGCCAACGTCATTGCCGCGCCGAAGCAAGGGAAAAGCTGGTTGACGCTCGACTTGGTGCTGAGTGTCGCCACGGGGCGGAAGTGGCTCGGCACGTTCGACGTCAACGCTGGGCCGGTGCTGCTGATCGACAACGAACTACATCCTGAGTCGCTCGCCTTTCGTCTGCGGACGGTCGCGGAAGCTCGTGGCATCCCGCTGGCGAACATCGCCGACCGGGTTCACGTCATCTCGCTCCGTGGTCGCTTGCGTGACCTGCTGGCGCTGGAGCGTGACCTGCGCAGCATTCCGCCAGGAACATACAAGCTGGTGGTGCTGGATGCCTTTTATCGCTTCGCGCCCGATGGGACTGACGAGAACGACAACGCGGGAATGGCTCGCCTCTACAACTGCATTGATCGCATCGCGGAGCGGCTCGGCTGCGCTGTTGTGCTGATTCATCACGCCAGCAAAGGGAACCAGTCGGGACGCGGAGTCACCGACGTCGGCGCGGGAGCCGGAGCACAATCGCGGGCGGTCGATGCTCACATTGTCCTGAGACCGCACGAGGACGACGGCGCGGTCGTGCTAGACGCGGCGGTTCGCTCGTGGCCGCCAGTCACACCAGTCGGGCTGCGATGGGAGCTTCCCGTTTTCCGAGTCGATCCGAGTTTGGACACCACACAACTCCGCCGAGAAAGCGGACGGCGCAGCAAATCAGATCCGAACAAACCGACCGCGACCGCGTTGGACTCGGCCGGATTCACCGCGAAGTTTCTGACCGAGAAGCCGGACTCCAGAGACAGCATCATCGGCCGAGTTCGCGACGCCGGATTCACCGCGACTCATGCCAAGTCACTGTTGGCGTTGGCCGTGTCTGATGGAATGGCGCACCGTCACAAGCTCGATAAGTTTGGCAGTATTGGGTTCGCCAGTGTGCCGCAACGAGACGAACACCATCAGGGAGGTAGTTGGCCGATAACACCCCCGTCCTGACCTTGAAGGGGGGGAGCACGCACCCCCTAGTACCCCCAATGGGGTGGATACCCCCCTTGGGGGCAAAGGGGTATTGCTACAAACACCCCCCTTGTGGAGTTCAAACCAAGGGTCGCGCAGGGTGTTATCGCAGGAGCAAAATGAGTCGCTGAGCTAATCTGCAACCGCTTTGGCTGAGCCGCGTATATCTTTGGGCGCGGGCGCGCGATGAGTTTACTGGAATCGAAGTGAAGGGGAATGCCAATGGGAACCGTCTTCAAACGTACTTCAACGAAACCGCTGCCGGTTGGTGCCGAGTTCTTTGCTCGCAAGGGCGAGCGGCTCGCTCGTTGGAAAACAGCGAAGGGGAAGACGCGGACGGCTGCCGTCATTGTTCCGAGCGAAGGGAAGTTCGCCGGTCAGGAACGGATCGTTGTGGAGACCCCGACCTACTTCGCCGACTATCGCGACGGCAACGGACATCTTCGGCGCGTCGCCACCGGTTGCCGTGATGAATCGTCGGCGCGGGCGGTACTGGCCGAGTTGGAGAAGCGGGCAGAAAAAGTGCGGGCGGGCATCATCACGAAATCCGAAGATGCGATGACGGTTCACCAGCACACGCCGTTGACCGAGCACGTTGCCGAGTTCATCTCGACGATGCGAGCGGCCGGGCGGTCGGAGGTTCACGTCACCGGGACTGAGCGGCTCATTCTGCGAGTCACCGACGAAGCGGGCTTCCGCCGGTTGTCGGACATTCAAGCCGGAGGGGTCGAACGCTGGCTCGCTCAACAAACCTTGCCGCAAGTGGGCAAGGCGACGATGGGGGCACGGACTCGCAATTCCTACTTGATCGCGCTGCGAAGTTTCTGCAACTGGTGTGTGGAGCGCGACCGGCTGCCGTTCAATCCGCTGGCCAAACTCGACCGGGCGGATGAACGCTCTGACCGTCGCCGACAACGCCGAGCGTTGACCGAGGCGGAGTTGTCCCGGTTGCTGATCGTGGCTCGCTTGAGGCCGCTGGCTGAGCACGGTCGGGAAACGATGCCCAAGCCGAACGACTCGACCAACACGCCGCAGAAACGCCGCCGTGCGTCCTGGACGTACAAGCCGCTGACGTTCGACGGACTCAACGCGGCGGTCGATTGTGCTCGCCAACGCTTGAAGAATTCGCCAGCGTTCATCGCTCAACAGGAACGGCTCGGCGTCGAACGAGCGTTGGCCTACAAGCTGGCGGTCACGACCGGGCTGCGGCGCGGAGAATTGGCATCGCTCACGGTGGGACAACTCAACCTCGACCATGATTGCCCTCACTTCACCTTGAACGCCGCTGACGAAAAGAACCGGCAAGGCAACTCGATACCGCTGCGGAGTGATGTCGCCGAAGAACTGCGGGAGTGGTTGTCGAGCCTGCGCGATCGTGTGGCCGGCTCGGCGAATGTGCTCGCCTTCCGCCGCGATGCCGTCCCGGCCGAATTGTCCGCCTCAACGCCGCTGCTCAACGTCCCCAAAGCGTTCTGCAAGATTCTCGACCGCGATTTGAAGGCGGCCGGCATCCCGAAACGCGACGACCGAGGCCGCACGGTGGATGTTCACGCTTTGAGGCACACTTTCGGCACGATGTTGAGCATGGCCGGGGTTGCTCCCCGTGTCGCCCAAGCCGCCATGCGGCATTCGAGCATCGACCTGACGATGAACGTCTACACGGACCCGCGACTGCTGGACGTCCAAGGGGCAATTGAATCGCTACCACAGTTCTCCGTCACCGAAGTTCCCAACGAGAACCGTCAACGCATCGCGGCCGGTGCCGAAAGCCTCTCCCCTTCCGTGGCAGTAACGGTGGCAGTTCCGACTGACTTTTCTGGTGTTTCGCAGTCAACGGCTGTCACCTACGCGGTGTTTTCGCCCACAATAAGCGGCTCGCCAGAAATGCAAAGAACTCCGCAGAAATCAGTGATTTCCCGGAGTTCTTTGAAGGGTGGCCAAGCGGACTTGAACCGCCGACCTCCGGATCCACAATCCGGCGCTCTAACCAACTGAGCTATGACCACCATCGGCAGACGCAACTCGCGGAAAACGGTGGCGTCGAGTGAGGGCGGAAAGTATCGGGCCAAGCGGATGCTCGCAAGCATTCCTCGCAAGGAACTGGTGCAGGCGGATCGACGACATCACAACTTTAGCGGTTGGGATAGTGAGGCTGGCCGCTCCAGCCGAGTTTTCGTTGTAGCGTCGTGTAGTAGCTGTGTCCGGGAAGCTTCGCGAGCTTGAACGTGACCGGAGCACGACGGACCTCGACAGTGTCCCCGACTTGCAACGGGCGACGGTACTGGCCATCGACCACCAGCAGGGCCTCCTTCGAGGACTCCGCCAAGCTCAGTGAATAAAGGCCATCGGCACCGTCAACCAACGGACGATTCGAGAGCGTGTGTGGACTGATCGGCGTAATCACGAACGCCGGCAAGTCTTGTCGCAGCATCGGGCCGCCGGCGCTCAAACTGTGAGCGGTCGAGCCAACCGACGTGCTGATGATCAAGCCGTCGCAACTGTAGGTCGTGACCAACTCGCCGTTGATCGTCAGCCGCACTTCAATCATCTGCAATGAGTTCGCCGCGCTGACGATCGACTCGTTGAGTCCGAGAAATGTTTCGGTCGAACCATCCGCCTTTCGCAACGAGCACTCGAACATCAAGTGCTCGACGACGCGGAACTGGCGTTGCACGATCAGCGGAAACATCTCGCGAAATTCGTCGGGAGACAGATCGGCCAGAAAGCCGAGCCGGCCGAGATTCACTCCGAGAATCGGTCGCTGATGACGGCCGAGCTGATGGCACGCTCGCAGGATCGCACCGTCGCCACCCAAGACCAACACGAGGTCAGCCTCGATCGCATCGAGCGATTCCGTTTCCGATTCGACATGCGCAACAACCTGTACGCCGGACTGCGACCGCAAGAACGCAACAAGCTCCTGGCTTGCACGCTGCACACGCTCGACGTCACCGCGAGCCAGCACAACCAGTTTCAGTGGAGAATCGCTCATGGCCTCAGAATAAGCCGCGAGTGGGAGAAACGGTAGCGCCTTGTCGATCAGGCGAAGCCAAACAATTTGGCCGCGGTGCATCCTTCACCGATTGAGCCATTTTGAAATCCACTGCTTTCGAACCACGGATGAAAAGGAGGCCGGAGTTATTAGCCACGGATGAAACACGGATTGAACACGGATCAGGCAAGAGGCAAGACATGATTGAAGCTCTCGGTCCACCACCACTCAATTCTTTGGATTGCTTCAGGTCTCCGCCCTGTTCCCTG
>JAYVQJ010000991.1:0-4376 GCA_043777235.1 Planctomycetia bacterium | reverse complement strand
TCGCCGTGCAATTTGTCGGCGTTGTATCCACGAGCGATCAGCGTTTCGGTCAGCTCATCGACTTGCACTTTCGTGAAGCCGAAGATCAAGCCGTACTGCACGTCGTACAAGTCGATCAGGCGACAGAGGACTTCGGTTCGCGAGCGAAAGTCGACTTCGACATAACTTTGGTCGATGTTCGGCACCGTCAACGTTGTGGCTTCGATACGGACGTGTGCCGGGTTGTTCGTGAAGCGTTCGATGATCTTCTTGATCGGCGGCGGCAGCGTGGCCGAGAACAACACGACCTGCCTCTCGGCCGGCACCGATTCGAGAATCTTTTCGATGTCCTCGCGGAAGCCCATGTCCAACATGCGGTCGGCTTCGTCAAGCACCACCATCCGCACCTTGTCGAGCTTCAGTGTCCCCTGCCCGATGTGATCAATGATGCGTCCCGGCGTGCCGATGACGATCTGCGGTCCGGCCTTCAGTCCGCGAAATTGATGCTCGTAACTTTGTCCGCCGTAGACGGGCAGCTCGCGGACTCCCTTCTTGAAGAACGCCAACTTGGCGATCTCTTCCGCGACTTGCGACGCTAGCTCGCGAGTCGGGCAAAGCATCAGCACCTGCACCGCGCGGCTTTTCGGATCAACCAGCTCGACCGCCGGAATGCCGAACGCTGCCGTCTTACCCGATCCGGTTTGCGATTGCCCGATGAGGTCGCCGCCCGCCAGCAGCTTGGGGATCGCTTCGGCCTGAATCGGAGCCGCCTGTTCGAACCCCATCCGCTCGACAGCCTTCAACAGATCCGGCGATAGTCCCAATTCCGCAAAGAGTTTTTGTGTCATTGGCGGAGTTTACCGAGATGACGCTCAGAGTTGGAGCGGCTCGGCGTTCTGACACACGGCAGGCCAATTTGTCTGGTTAGGCAAGCTGTAGCCCGACCCCTTGTGGGTCGGAGGACTCAATGATTCTGCTGAATTGTCACGTAGTCGAAATCCTCCGACCCACAAGGGGCCGGACTACAGACTTCGCAGATTCACAAATTAGCCAGCCGTGCGTTCTGACACGCATCCGCTTTCAAATGAGATGCGGGAACTGCTCACGGTGCATTGCGCACGGGGATCGTTGTTTCGGAGATCACGATGACCTCTTCTCCGAGTTGGCCGAGCGCGCGGAATCTGATCGAAAGGTTTGACGGACGACCTGCCAAATCACCGACGCGGATGGCAACGTCGGCGTGAGTCTCGCCCGCTGCGATCCGCACGCGCTCGGCCACGAAGCCGGAATTCGATTCCGACGAGATCAGCTCGAGGTCCATCGCGCCATCGAAGTTCGGAGTGCGATCTAAGAACAATTGGCAACGAACGGTCTCGCCCGGCCGCACGCTGACGTGATCGTCGAGCGATTTCAGTTTCACGACGGTCGGCATCGTGCGGATCATGTTTCGCTTGTCGGAGATCGCCAGCATCGACTGCTTTTGGCCCCATTTATCGGTGAACGTCGCCCAGGCTTGCGAGTACGGGCGGCAGTGATGTTGCACACTGGCGTGCATTGTCTCAGGCAAGAAAACGCGGTTCTTGAATTCTGTCACTCCGGGAGGGATGAGCGTCTCGACCACCTCGATGCCATCCAAGTCTTGAACCTGTCGTTCGCAAAGTTGCAGATGAATCTCGCCGTCGAACCCGCCGAGCCGTTCGATCTGCATCGCATACGGATAAATCGTGCCGCGATGGCCGTACTGATACGCCTCGTTGCAAGTCAGCTTGAAGATCGGCTTGTGCTGCACGGTCAGTTGCACCGTGTTCGCGATTGGATCGGGAAGCTCTGCGATGCTGATCACATTCGCGATGCGCTCGACCATTTGATTGGCGATGCTTGCCTTGCCTCTAATCTTGAGTATCGCATCGGTCGGCCGCGTGTCGTCGATCGTCTTGATCACCAATTTGAAACTGGTCTGATTGGCTGCGATTTGTGGCGGCTCGAAGCTGACTCCTTCCGGAAGTCCGTCGACAGCCAGATCAATTGGCCCGGTGAAACCGCCGAATCGCTTCACGACGACATCGAGTTCCGATCGGCTCCCCTGCAACACATTGAGATAATCCGCCGCGATGCTGAGTTTGAAATCCGAATCGGCAGCCCGAACAGACAGCCGATAACCAAACTCCGGCCCACCGCGCGCGCCATGTTGGAGATCACGCACTCGCAGCCGATACTCGCCGTCAGCGGGGACACGCCATTCGAGGAAGCACTCCCGATCCACGGACTCGACGCTGGTCGCCTTCGCCAGCGTGAGACCGGCGGAGTCCTCTAACACGATCATTGGCGTCGCGACCGACGCCTCCGAATCCGCACGGCACGAGATCGCGAGGAACTCATCCTTCTTCCCCACAATGCGAAACGAATCTTCCGACGTCGCTGTGAGGAATCGGCCGCGAATTGTTTCACCCGTCGCCAGCATCGTCCCCTGCGGTTGTTGTTCGACAGCCGCGTCAGCCGCAGAAGTCTCCGCAGCATTCAATGTGATGCGGTAAACAAACTCCGGCCCGCCTCGAAAGCTGACATTTGCGATCTGCACGACGTAGTCGCCGCTCGTTGGGACGCGAAACGAAAGCGTGTTGTCACCTGCCGCGCGACGAACGCTGAACGAAACACGGCGACCGTTCGCAGCGAACAATTCGACAACGGGGTCGAGCGGCGAGCCGATGCGCGCGGCCATGACATCGGCGACGATCGTTTGCCCCTCGGACGCCGAGAACGCGAAGCAGTCGATGTCTCGCTCACCGGCGATTTGTCCGTTGATCGTCACCGGCAACGTCACTCGTTCCGCTCGATCGGCGGTCGAGTTCGATTCCGCTTCGATGAACTCCGGCAACTCACCGATGACAAACGGCCGAACGCGCGTTCCGCCCCAGCCACAGGAGACTCGCCAAGCCGCCGCGCCGAGCGGTGCATCGGCGGCGATCGTCAATTCGGAGACCCACTCGGTCGGATAACTGCTCGCCGCGCCGGCCCCATCCGCATCACGCGGCGGACGTCGCTGCGACGGCTCGTACCGAACCTTCGCGCGGTCGCCAACCTGCTCCGAACCACGAATGCCCGCCCCCCAAAGTCGCAGGTTTGCATTCGGCGGCATCGCCTCAGTGCCAATGCGAACCGGCACAACAGTCCCACGCCGACCACCGGCCGGGAAGATGTGCGTGCTCGATGGTTCCTTCGATGGCACGGCTTGCGCGCAGACGTTCGAGGGAATCGCGAACGTTGTCATCGCCAGAACAACGACGAGGAATGACGAATAACGAAGTCCCCAATGACGAAGGAATCTCGAAGCTCGAATGACGAAACGATTCACATCGTTGGCCACTGTCGCGCGACAACTCAATTCGTCATTCGTCATTCGGATTTCCTTCGTCATTGGGTACTTCGTCATTCGTCATTGTCCTCAAATCAATTCCGTCACTGGCTTGCCGCCCAGCGCCAGCGGCACCGGTCGGCCAAGCGGAGTATGCAGCACGGTGTCAGGATCAATGCCGAGAACAGAGAGAATCGTGGCCGCCATATCGGGAGGTGTAACGGGACGGTCGATTACGGAGGCACCGGTCTTGTCCGTGGCTCCGATCACTCCGCCCGCTTTGATGCCGCCGCCGGCCATGACGATCGAGAACGCATTGGGCCAGTGATCGCGGCCGGCCATCACGTTGATGCGCGGCGTGCGACCGAACTCGGTGGCGATGACGACCAGCGTCGAATCCAACAAGCCGCGATCTTCGAGATCGCGAAGCAGTGCGGGGATCGCGCGATCGACGCTCGGCACGAGCAGATCGCGCAGGCTCTTTGTGTTCTCACGATGCGTGTCCCAGTGGCCGTTCTCGATCGACACGAACCGGCAACCAGCTTCGACCAATCGCCGCGACAAGAGGCAACACTGACCGAGACTTGTCATGCCGTAATCGCTTCGTAGCGATTCCTTTTCGCGGCGAATGTCAAACGCCTCTTTCGCTTTCGCCGAGGTCATCAGGCTGTACGCCTTCTGATAAAACGTGTCGAGCGATTGCACGTCCTTGCCAAGGTCTTCGACTTTCCGTTCAAAGCGATTGATCGCTCGCAGAGCCTCTTGCCGGCGCAGGCTCCGTTCGTCCGTGATGCCGGTCGGCAGCACGATGTCTTGCACGGTGAACTCGGGAGACGCCGGATCGGCGTCGATCACAAATGGCGCGTAGCTCGCGCCGAGAAACGCGGGGCCGCCGCTGCGCAGAAAGCACGGAGCCGAAATGTAGGGCGGCAACGCCCCGCCGCCGGACGTCATGCGGGCGACCATCGAGCCGATCGACGGATGCACGTTGTTGTTCTTCGTCGAATTGAAATCGCCCGGCCCCGGAGTCATGCCGGTCATCATG
>JAYVQJ010000990.1:0-4382 GCA_043777235.1 Planctomycetia bacterium | reverse complement strand
GTCAATCGTCGCCCGAACCGGACGCTAGCGCGTTCCGGCTGATTCACTACCTATTGTGTGCGTCAGCCGCCAACCAACAGGAATGGCGGAGAGCCCATTTTCCCTTGCCGCCAATCCTCCGGCTCATCCTTTCCGCGGCAACTCATGCGCGCGGTGGACGACCAAGTGATTCAGCACCTGCGTTGCACCGCAGATGCGGCGGACGATCGAGGCGACATTGTCAGCGTCGTCGTCGGCTTCCAGCACACCTTCCAGGCACAAGCCGTCTCGCATGCGGCGGACAACCAACGAGGTGAAGTTGAGGCCGGGTTCGGACATCAACTGATTGCGGACGTCGTATTCCAATTGATGCGGATGCAGCAGCACCGAGTCATCCGCCGAGAGTTCTATCGTGTCGCAGGTCTCTGAAACCTCGACATCGATCGTTGAATTAGCGCGGGCCGAGACAGCGGCTCGGCGACGCAGTTCCTCAAAGCGAGACGGTTTTCGCATGGCGAACTCCTTCCAGTGCGAACAAACATTCCATTGAACCAGACACCTTGGCGTGGCCAACGATGAGACGCACGCTCACTCATTATCCCACGACCGGGACGTGAGTTTATCTCGCCAAATCCATTTGACGAGTGCAATTCTGGTGGCTCACTTGAGTCGCGGCAGCCCGCGAGCATTCCGCTCATGGGTCAGCCGCTCGAACGCCGATCGTTCGTCCTTCAACAGTTTGACGAGTTGCGATCCGGTGCAGCCCAGCAGATTCGCCGCGACCGGATGGTCGTAGTCGCACATGGCGAGCACATCCAACGCCTCGGCCAGAATCGCGGGGAAGTCGAGATGACTTGCGTTCACGGAAACTCGCCCGCCGCGACAACGCGACCTCCACAACTCAGATGGCACAGCATCGGCCGAGCGAACTGTGCGGATCTCGACCGCCAACCGAACTCGCAATCGGAACACCGCAACCTGTCGATTCTCCGCCTGACTGCGACGCTCATTGGCCTCGGCCTCGGTCCCGGTTGATTCGTGACGCAGCACAACACCGGTCTCGACCTTGTTGCGATGCTGCCCGCCCGGTCCCGATCGCCGCACGCGCCGTTCGGTGCAGCCGCGCAGCAACATTTCTGGTTCGAGTGCAGAAGGATGACAGATATTGGAGTTGTTGTTCGGCATCGCCAGCTTCGGTTCGAGGAGACACAATCGCCACGGATGATTTCGATTCGACCGCCGGATTGCCACATGGATCGCCCCGCTCACCGCTTGTTCGCTCTGATCCCGGCCGCCGGACGCAGCCGACGTATGGGGACGTCCAAGCTGCTGCTCCCGTGGCAAGGGACGACTGTCATCGAACAATTGATCGCCACGTTGACTCGGCCTGACATCGCCGCAGTGGTCATCGTCATGCGCCCCGACGACGTCCCGCTGAAAACCGTCGTGCAACGAACGGCCGCCGTCGCCGTCATCCCAGATCACGAACCGCCCGACATGCGCGACAGTGTCGAGATCGGCCTGCGAGCCATCCGACAGCGATTCGCTCCGACAGACGAGGATGGCTGGCTGTTGATCCCCGCCGATCATCCGCTGCTCGAAACCGAAGTGCTCGATGGCCTGCTGACACGTTGGTCGCAGCGTGACAGTGACGCACTCTTGCCGACGTTCGGCCAGCAGCGAGGTCATCCGACATTACTGAGCTGGCCTCTGGCCGCGCGCGTCGAACAACTTCCGCACGACGTCGGCGTCAACACGCTACTCCGATCACCAACAACACTCGTCGCCGAATGGCCCACCGACCACGAATCGGTCCTCGCGGACCTCGATACCCCGGAAGACTACGCTCTCTGGAAACAAAAGCTCATCCCAAAAAAGTGATCGCTCCATCGACACGGGGCCGGTGGAGGCATCTCTTCCGCGTCTCAACCGGTGAGCGGACACGCAAAGTGTTTTGTGCTCGCCGTTCAGCCGAGTGTTCGCCCTTGTCCTTGACCAACAAGGGCAGGACGGACAAAAGTGCTCGCATCTCTCACACGAGCTTGCCGATGCCGAAACGTTTGATTGCTGTTGGGATCGTTGCCGCCTTCTTGATCGCATTGCTGGTGTGGAGCCAGCAGCGGCACGAGCTGTTGAAGGTTTCCGGGTTCATCGAAGCGGACGAAATTCGCGTCGGCTCGCGAGTTGGCGGGCGAGTGGCTCGCGTGACCGCGGTTGAAGGTCAGGCCGTCAAAACGGGTGAGACGCTCATCGAGCTCGAACCGTTTCAGTTTCGCGAGTTGCTCGCGCAGGCTCGTGGCGAATTGGGACGTGCTCAGGCGGAATGCGATCGGATGACGAACGGCTTTCGCCCCGAAGAGATTGCTCAGGCGAAATCCAAATTCGATCAACTCGAAGCGACGCTCCGAAAGTTGGTGAAGGGACCGCGCGACGAGGACATCGCGGCGGCGGAGAAGCAGCTTGAATTGGCGCAGGCTCAGTGGAAGCTCGCCAAGCTCAAGCACAACCGCGTCGAGGGGTTGTTCGCGATGAAAGCGGCGACTCCGGACGATTTTGATCAGGCGAAGTCCGAGTTTCGTGTCGCGCAGGCTCAAGTCGATACGCGGCAGGAGGAGTTCAATAAACTGAAGAAAGGAACGCGCGAGGAAGAACTGGACGAGGCGAAAGCTCAGTTGGAACAAGCCCGTCAGTCATGGCTGCTGCAACAGAACGGCTTCCGCGACGAAGAGAAGGCCGCGGCGAAAGCGGCGGTCGATGCCGCCACCGGAGCCGTCAATGCGATCGAGAAGCAATTGGAAGAACTGGTCATCAAAGCTCCTGTCGATGGCACGATCGAAGCGGTCGAGTTGCAGCCGGGTGATTTGCTCGCGGCCAACGCACCGGCGATCTCGTTGATGGACACGTCGCATTTGTGGGTCCGAGCGTACCTGCCGGAAAACCGGCTGACGGTCAAAGTCGGCGACGCGGTCGAGGTGACGGTCGATAGTTACCCGCGTGAGAAATTCGCGGGCCGCGTTTCGTTCGTCGCGCGGCAAGCCGAGTTCACTCCAGGCAACGTGCAAACTCCCGATGATCGAGCCAAGCAAGTCTTCCGCATCAAAGTGAATTTGGAAGCGGGACTCGACCGCCTGCGGCCGGGAATGTCGGCGGACGTCTGGTTGGGAAAGTAGCCGTCTCGCTCCGCGAGACGATTGCCGAACGTGGATCGACGATGAAGATCAAGTTGACGTTGAAAGGTTACTCGCTCATCGGCTTTCGTCTCGCGGAGCGAGACGGCTACTTGGGAGCTGCATCTTGACTGCCGAACCCATCGTTATCGACGTGCGGAATTTGTCGCGGCGGTTCGGTTCGCTGACGGCGGTGAATGACGTCACCTTCCAGGTGCGCCGCGGAGCGATCTTTGGGTTGCTCGGTCCGAACGGCAGCGGCAAGTCGACGATCATTCGGATGTTGTGCGGCGTGCTGCCGCCGTCGTCGGGTGAAGCCTCGGTGCTGGGCTTCGATGCCAGCGGCGAATCCGAAGCAATCAAGCAGCGGATCGGGTACATGTCGCAACGCTTCAGCCTGTATGCCGACTTAAGCGTGCGCGAGAACCTCGAATTCTACGGCCGCATTTACGGGCTGAGTCCGCAGCGATTGGCCGAACGTTCGCGAGCGGTCCAGGAATTGACCGGCATCAGCGACCGGCTCGATCAATTGGCGGGAACGCTGTCGGGTGGTTGGAAACAACGGCTGGCGTTGGCATGCGCGCTGATTCACGAGCCGGACGTCGTCTTCCTCGACGAGCCGACGGCGGGGATCGATCCAGTCGCTCGGCGGTCGTTGTGGGACTTGCTGTTTCAACTGTCGGCTCAGGGAGTGACGTTGTTCGTCACGACGCATTACATGGACGAGGCCGAACGTTGCACATCGGTCGGATACATCTATTCGTCGCGGCTGATCGTGTGTGGTGATCCAGATGACCTCAAGCAACTCCCGGACGTCACCCCGCCAGGCACACGGCGATTGGAATTGGAAGTTGCATCGCCAACGACGCGCCTCGCGGAGTTACGCAAGCTCGATGGGATTGTCGATGCGACGTTGTTCGGACAGTCGATTCACCTTCTCGCGGAGAACGCATTGAGCGAATCAGAATTGCTGCGGCAACTGAACCTCAATTCGGATTCGGCATCGCTGCGGCCGATCGCGCCGAGTTTGGAAGATGTCTTCGTCACGCTGACCCGCGCCGCAGACGACAGGCGAGCGGGGGGCGTTAGTCCCCCGGTCACAATGCCGGACCGAGCTCATTCAACCGAGGGGCTGACGCCCAATGGCACTCACTTTGTGAGCGGCACGGCGCTAGCCGCCGGTAATTCACCGGAAAACGTCGATCTCGAATTACCGGTGGCTAGCGCCAAACCGCT
>JAYVQJ010000989.1:0-4392 GCA_043777235.1 Planctomycetia bacterium | reverse complement strand
CGACCGGATGGACCGGACGATGGCACGCTAACCGCCGTCGCCTCTCGATCTTCCGGACCCCATCCGCCTCGTTCGGATGGTGAATGAGATTCTCAGCGTCACGATCTGCTTCACCATCCGCACAAGGCGGATGGGGTCTGAGAAGGGCTTGGCAGCGGTGCGTCTAGCTCACCGTCGTACGCTCCATCCGGGCAAGCCGGATGGGGGCGGGTGGAGGGCCAGCGTGAGAGTCGAGGAACGAGCCTCCCTCAGCCACTCCGGGACGACCGCCAGCCGCTGATTGACTTCCGCGAGCACCGCGAATAAACCGCTAAGCGGATCGCTGCCAACAAAGGAGCTACGAGCCTGCGCACGTTCCTTTTCACTTGGAATCCGAAGTTATGGCAGTGGACGTATCTCGAAAAAACGATTTCACAAATCGAAACTCAGGGATACTGGGATGACAAATGGAGCTGCGGCATTCGTCGCGACATCGACATTGGTGATCGCTTCTTTCTGATCCGGCTTGGACTCGAACCACGCGGGATTGTTGGATCAGGTTTCGTCACGTCGCTGACATTCGATAGTCCGCATTGGGACGAGCAACGAGCGAGCGAGGGTGACACAGCCATCTCAGTAAAAGTTCGATTCGATGCCGTCACAGGCGAACCGGCGATTTCAATGGCTGAATTGGAGAGTCCACCTTTGGACAACTTCAACTGGCATCCGCGATCAGGAGGGATGTTGATCCCTCCCGAAATCGCTGACTTTGTCGAGCAGCTTTGGTTCTCGCGCATTTTCGTTGCGGCGACAAAATTTCCGGAAGAATTGCCAACGTCTCCGACGTATGTTGAAGGCTTGGGACGTCAGGTAATGGTCAACGCTTACGAAAGAAATGAAAAAGCTCGGCAGAAGTGCCTCGAACATCACGGCTACGCCTGTGTGTGCTGCGGATGCGTGCTTGCTGACTCATACGGCGAGATCGCTCGAAACTTCATTCACGTTCATCATTTGGTGCCGATCAGCGAAATCGGCCATTCATACGTCATTAATCCCGTCAACGACCTCGTGCCTGTTTGTCCGACTTGTCATGCGATTATCCATCGCCGCAATCCGCCTCTTTCGATTGACGAAGTCAAAGCGCTACTCGCGGCTCGATGAGGTGCCACAAATGCAATCTCCGCTGCGATTGATCGTTCTTGTCTTGTCTCTGGCCAACAGTTTGGCTTCGGTTGCGACAGCCGAGCCACCGTCCCTTGCCCCTCACCCCACAAACGTCTGGATCAAGCGGACTCCGTTGCCGGACGCTCCCGCTTCGCCGAGGTTGGGGTATGAGGGGGCGTGTGTTTGGGATCGGCGGCATCAACTGCTCGTGAGGTATGGCGGGCACAATCAAGGTGGGGGCGGCGAGCAGGGAGCGGAGGTTTGGACGTTGGATTTGGGCTTGGCGAAGTGGACGCTCAAGGAGCCGAATACGTCGCCGCCGGGGGTTTGCTGCAATGCTCAGAATGTGTACGACCCAACGAGCGGGCGGTATGTGCGGTTTCCGTTGTTCAGCGGCAGCCACGGGTGGCAGTGGGCTCGCGAGCTGTCTTTGAATGACTCGTCCGTGTGGACCTACGACCTCGGCGAGAACCGCTGGCGAAATCGGCGGCCGCTGCCGACGCCGCGATTGGCTCCGTATCGCTGCGCGTCGTGGGATAGCGACGAACAGGTCGTTGTCGTTTTCGGTGGCGAGGGAAGTTCGGAAGGGACGTTGATTTACGATCCGGCGCGGAATGAGTGGCGGTGGCCGATGGCGGGGAAGGAATATCGGTCACGGAGTGACCGAGCTACGGTGGAACCGGACGCTCGCAGTGGCGGGAACATGGCCTACGACGAGGCTCGCAAGCTGCATGTGCTGTTCGGTTCGCAATTCAACGACGATCAACACACTTGGACCTACAACGTGCGGCTCAACGAGTGGCGCGACATGCAGCCGGAAGTCCAACCACCGACCGATAAGAACGACGCGGTGCTGACCTACGATCCGATTCATCGCGTCGTGTTGGCGATCATCAAAATCACGACCGGCAAGGACGACGACGCGAAACACGAATTGCAAACGTGGAGCTACGACGCCGGAGCGAATCGCTGGCAGCGCATGAATCCAACCGCCGAACCCGAATCGTCCAGTAATCGTGCTCGCAATTTGATCTTCGCTCCAGAGTTGAATCTGGCGATCCTCGAAAACTGCACGAGCAAGCCGCGCGAGCAACAAGTTTGGACCTATCGCTTCGCGGACATACCCGCCGGTTCTCAACCGCAGCCCGCGTTGAAACCGCGAGCAGTGACGCCGTTGGTTGAAGACGGAGTCGTTTCGGTGATCGGGCCGCAGCGCGTGGAGATCACTTGGACCGCCCCCGTAGACCCGTCACTCCGTGACGGGAAATCCGCGTCGCGGAGCGACACGGCTACGATGCGCTACCACGTCGAACGCGCGGCCGTGGAGGTTTACAGCGACGATCAATTGAAGCGACTCAGTTCGCGCACACCACCGCTGGCAGAACCGGTGATCGGAGCGTTCCGCCGCATTGGTCCGTTCCAGCGACTCACGAAGGAGCCACTCAAGGCCACCTCGTTTGTGGATACGACGATCAACATCAATGAGCCGCAACCGATCGAGGGCGAGTTGGTTTTCGATCGGCCGCTGCACGCCGAGCATCTCGCTGAGTCAGGGCGTGAGTATCGCAAGGCCGTGTTCGCTTATCGAATTCGCTCGGTCGATGACGCAGGGAAAGAAGGTGGCCCCTCCCCTGCCCTGTTCACGATTCCGTCGTCGCCGCAACACGTCTTCCGCAAAGAGGACGGCACGACCTGTCAGCTCAAGTGGGCCGCGAATCTCGAAAAAGCGATCGTCGGATATCGCGTCTATCGCATGGATGGCCGCTATGACAAAGACCCGGTCTCGCGACTGACTCTGGAGCCGATCACCGCGACGACCTTCAACGATGATTCGGCCGGCAAGTCCGCGCGGCGATATTACATTGTCGCCGTGGATGCGCTTGGCCAAGAAGGATTCCCGTCATCGCCCGTTTGGTTCAATCGCGAGTGGCGTGACTTCTATTTGCCCTTCATCAGCGAATGGCATCAGTGATTTGTTTAACGGAGCGATTTCTGAGTCCCGCCAGGGACGGATCGAAAATAGCCCAGCACTTGAGTGCTGGGAAAAAGTGAGACAAAACGCACAAAGTCCCGGTAGGGACGACAGATTCAGCAAGACCTTCTGTCGTCCCTGACGGGACTTAAATTGCGATCATCGTTTGTGACCCAGCACTCAAGTGCTGGGCTATTTTCGTGTGTCCCTGCCGGGACAAAAACACAACTGCTCAGATTGGGAAATTTGTTCGACTGAGGAGTGAGTTCATGCAATACCGGACACTCGGCCGATCGGAAATCAAAGTTTCTGCGATCTCGTTTGGAGCGGGTCCAGTCTCCGGGTTGATGACCGGCACTGATGCGAGCGCTCAACGTGACATCGTCGCAGCGGCAATTGCGGCGGGGATCAACTGGTTCGACACCGCGCCGGGTTACGGAGCGGGCAGTTCAGAATCCAATTTGGGACGAGTGTTCTCCGAACTCCAGCCGACTCAGCCAATCCACATCGCCACGAAAGTTCGCATCCCGTTGGACTCGACCGAAGCGATCAGCGACCTCATCCGCCGTTCGGTCGAGGAAAGTTTGCAGCGATTGCGAGTCAATTCGGTCGCACTGCTGCAATTGCACAACGGAATCACGTCACGCCGAGGAGATGAGGCCGCGTCAATGACTCCGACGGACATCCTCGCGCGCGACGGAGTCGCCGACACGTTTGATCGACTGCGCGATGAGGGCCTCATTCGCCACACGGGACTCACTGGCACAGGTCATCCAGCGGCGATGAAAGAAGTGATCCGCTCAGGCCGCTTCGATACGGTGCAGACACCGTACAACGCACTCAATCCGAGTGCCGGGGCGACGTCATTCATCGAACAGAGCGATACAGATTACGGCAACATCCTGGCCGATTGCGCCGAGCAGCGAATGGGCGTCTTCGCGATTCGTGTCTTCGCGGCCGGAGCGTTGCTCGGTCAAGCACCGAGCGCTCACACACTCAAGACGCCCTACTTTCCGCTCGACCTGTATCAGCGCGACGTCGCACGGGCGGAACAACTTCGAGCTGAGCTTCGCGACGGCGAGAGCATGGCGGCATTCGCGTTGCGCTTCGTGCTGTCGCATTCAGCAGTGAGTTCCGCCATCATCGGCTTTGGCTCACCGAGCCACGTCGCCGAGTTAGCGCATGCGGTTTCTTAGATCTGTAGGATGGGCACTCTTGCCCGTCCTTTCGTGAGAACCAATTAACGCGGACGGGCAAGAGTGCCCATCCTACAAGTC
>JAYVQJ010000988.1:0-4411 GCA_043777235.1 Planctomycetia bacterium | reverse complement strand
AGAAGACGCCATCTGCTCATTCGCCATTCGTCATTCGTCATTGGAATCTCACCACGGCAGCCAAGTCCGCACGCGGTCAAAGGCTTTGTGGAACAAGTTCCAGGCGAGTGGATGTCGTGGCCCTGAGACGACTGCATGTCCGCGCTGGCCGGGACGGAGCGAATCGGAGTCATTCGGCAATTCGACTTCGGCGACAAACACATCGGCCGCGTCGCGAACTTCCGAACGTGGCCGGATGCGGGACAACGTGCCGTGAACCGGTTCGCTCAATCGGCCGTCGAAACGCAGATCGACCGCGTCGCCGACCGCGACATGCCGGTAATCGGCCGCCGGGACTGCGACTTCAACGCGCAACTGATCGAGAGGCGCGATCTCGAACAACATCTGGCCGGTCTCGACTGGGGCCGACGAAAGTTTTTCGAGACTGCCGCTGAGCACGACGCCGTCCAGCGGCGACTTCAATTCCAACAGGCTTTCGCGACGACGCAGCAGTGCGACCTTGGCATCGAGTTGTTCGACCTCCAGCCGCGCAAGTTCCGACTTTCCAAGATCGCCGCGAGCCAAACTGCTGTCGTGTTGCTGTTGAGCTTGTCGGCGATCCGCTTCGAGTCCCGCCAACTCCCAACGAACTTCGCGGCCGTCCATGCGTGCCAACGGCTGTCCGGCGCGGACAATGTCGCCCGGTTGAACGAGCGACGTCTCAATCAACCCGTGAAACGGAGCAACGACAAACCGCCGCTGCATCGGTTCGATCACGCACCGCGACGAAATCCGATAAGGCATCGGCAGGGCCATCACCGCGACGATGATCACCGCGATTGCTGTCAGCGCGGCGAACGTTCGGCGGCCGACTGCGCGATGCAGCGTCGTCCACGAGCGTCGCAACCAGCCACCTTCGGCACGAGCGGTCAGCGACAACGTGCTCACCAAACAATCGGCGACCGTTCGCAGGAAGCGAACATGAGTTGGATCATGCACGGCCGCTCGCGAACCGCTGACGATCAACACACCCGCCGGCTTGCCGTCCTCCAACAAGACGAACGAAGCGACCGCATCAACCCGCGTCGTCTCGACCAAACGGCGATGAGCCAGCAGAGCATGACGATTCAGCGAACCGATCGGCGGCCACGAACCGTCACTGCCGCGCGACGATGCTTCGTCGGCGACCGCTTGCAACAACGATGCCGTCTCGGACTGCGGATCAAATTGAGTCACTCCGGAGATCGCCCGCAATGTGCAACCTCGGCCAGTTCGTCGCCAGGCCAACGCCACACGATCGAATTTCCAATGCGCAGCGAGTTGCTCAACGAGCAGGCGACTCGCGGCGGTCAAACCGTCCGCTTGCGCGACTCGCGAGTTCAAATCCAAAATCGCCGCCGTCGCCGCCGCGAGTTCGTGGGGCACGTTTTCAACGTGCCCGTGCGGTTCGGGTCCAACGAGTTCTTCCTCGTCGCGATTCAATTTGATGGGCACGTTGAAAACATGCCCCACGTTCGGCGAGGTCAGCGTCGGCATGGTCTCACTCCCCGTTGATCGTGAGACGTTGCCCGCTGCGCAGCCGGCCGTCGCGGTTGTCGAGAATCACGTCGATGCGCACGAGTCCGCTTTCGGCGTGCGTGATCGGCGAGACGAATTCGACTTCGCCCGTCAGCGGCTTCTCGTCCGTGTGACCGGCGAGCTTCACGCGATGACCTTTGCTGAACCGGGCCGCGTTTTCGGACGGGATGTAAAATTTCGCTCGCAAACGATCGAGCCGCACGACCGTGAATAACTTCGGCTCGGTGATCGAGAGAAACTCACCCGGCTCGCGATGAATCTCTGTGATCACGCCGTCGATCGGACTGCGAATCGTTCGTCGCTGCAATTGCACTTCGATCCGTTTCACTTCCAGCCGATCGGCGGCCAGTGTCTCTTGCGCCGACTTCAGCCGCGCCCGACCGAGTTCAACATCGGCTTTCGCGCGACTCAACTCTTCGCGGCTACCGCCTCCTGACCGATTGATGTCCGTCAGCGCGGCCAGCTTTTGATCTTTGATGTCCAACTCCGCCTTCGCGGCGTCGATCGCGGCGGTCGAATCGGCTTTGAGCTGGCCAATCTCGAGCGTCGCCTTCAGTAGGTCATCGTCGAGTGTTCCCAGAATCTCGCCCTTCTTCACCGTTTGGCCGAGTTCCACTCGCACCTCTTGGACAATGCCGTTCTCAGCAGCGGCGACGGCGATCGTTTGATACGGCTCAGTGAATCCTTCGAGGCGTTTGCCGTCGATACGGTTGGCACCAAGAAGGACGAGTAAAAGTAACCCGAAGCGTAAGCGAGGACGAATATCCGCTCGCCCTCGCTGACGCTTCGGGTTACTTGTCCACTCGGTACTCTGCACTCGTTTCGACTTCATCACGTCCCCTCCCCCAGCACTCCCGCCAACACCTCATCCAGCCAGTGATCGTGCTCGATCATCTTGCGGCGTTGCTTGAAGCCTTGCTGTTCGGAGAGGTGTTGGAACTGCATGAGGAGCGGGCCGTAGTTGTCGTGGACTTCGCCATCTTTGCCGGCCGTCTGACGGAGCCGCTTCGATAGTTTGGGAGCGTAGCGCTGCACGAGATCGTCATCGCCGGAGACGAAGAAGCGGCTGAAGCCGAAGTCTCCTTGACGTCCCGCGCGGCCGGCGAGTTGTCGATCGACACGGCGCGAGTCATGTCGTTCGACACCGATCACGAACAATCCGCCGACAGCCAATGCCCGCTCGTCCGGTTTGATGTCGGTGCCTCGGCCGGCCATGTTCGTGGCGACTGTGACGGCACCGTAATGACCGGCGTTAGCGACGATTGCGGCTTCGTCGGCATCTTGCAGACCGTTGAGCACTTCGTGGCTCAGCTTCAACGATCGCAGGAATGACGACAGAATTTCGCTGTCGGCGATTGTGCTTGTGCCGACGAGCACAGGTTGTCCGCAGCGATGGCGTTCGAGCACCTCGCCGACGATCGCTCGATACTTCGCGTCCTTCGAGGCGAAGAAGCGGTCAGGCAGATCGACTCGGCGACAGGGGCGATGTCGCGGGATGAGCAGGGTCTGCAGACGATAGAACTCGGTGAATTCACTGTCGGCACCCTCGGCCGTGCCGGTCATGCCGCAGAGCGTGTCGTACATCTGATAGAACCGCTGACGAGTGATCCGCGCCGACGAACTCTTCTCGTTGCCAATCGCGAGACCAGCAAATGCTTCGACCGCTTGATGCAGACCGTCACGCCACGAGCGTTCGCTGAAGATGCGGCCCGTCTTCTGATCGACAATCTGAACCTGCCGGTTGCGAACGACGTAATCGACTCCCGGCTGCAACACATACTTCGCCTGCAAGGCATTGACGACGAACGCATCCCACGGACGTCGCAGGTCGGCGAGTGGATGCCGTTTCAATTCGGCGAAGACAAAGTCGCGTCCCGATTCCGTCAGCCGCACAGTGCGGTTCGGAATGTCGAGATGAAAGTGCTCGCCGCGAATCAACTCGGCCGCCAGATCGCGCGCCGCAAAATACGGCGTTGGATTGGCGAGTCCGTCTCCGCCTTCGCTGAGGATCAGCGGTGTCATCGCCTCGTCGATCAACACGCTGTCGATCTCGTCCACGACCGTTCGTTGCAAGCACGGTTGCAGCAGCTTGCCGTCGAGCGAGTCACGACCGAGCAGAGTATCGAGCACGCTGATTCCCAATCGGTCTCGCGGGCGCGCTCGCAGGCTGAGTTGATCGCGAAGGTAATCGAAGCCAAATTCGTAACCGGTCCCGTAAACGACATCTTGTTTGTAGGCCGCTGCTTTGCCCGGCAAATCGTTCCGTTCGGGGAGCAGCGCGACGCTGAGGCCGAGCATCTCGAAGACCGGCTTGAGCTGCTGACAATCACGCTCGGCGAGATACGCGCTGGGCGTCGCGACGTGCGTCTGCCGTCCGTCGAGCCACCCGAGAAACGCCGGGATCGCTGCGACGATCGTCTTTCCTTCACCGGTCGCCATCTCGACGACATGCCCGTTGTCCAAGGCCAATCCCGCGAGCAATTGCACGCCGTGATAGCGCAGACCGAGCGTCCGTCGCACCGCTTCACGTACGATCGCCGCACCGGCGATTTGCTGCCGCTGTCGATCTTGCGGAGTCATCGTCGTTTGAAATCGCTCACCAGCGTCACGCAAGGTCGCCACGAGGTCTTGCAGGTCACGGTCGCGCGCGGTTTCCAATTCCGCCGCGCGCTGCCGAACTTGTCGGACGACTTCGAGTTCTGCTTTCGACGGCTCACGCGCACGACCTGCCTTCTGCACGAACTCTCGGCGCGACGGCAGCAGCAGGAGATCGGAGAGCATCTGAGACACGTTGAAACCGTAGGGTGGGTCGAGTCATCGAGACCCACCGGTGACAGTCAGATGCGGATTCGTG
>JAYVQJ010000987.1:0-17308 GCA_043777235.1 Planctomycetia bacterium | reverse complement strand
CCGGGACGTCGCAGAACATCACGGTTCAGAACGGCTCGGCTTTCCCTGCAACCGCCGTTGTGGGTCAGTTCATCATCCGCATTGATGGTGAGGAGATGCGTGTCACGACTCACGCGGCGGCAAGCACCACATTGACGGTCACTCGTGGTGCCCATCTCGCAGGCGGCACCGCAGTACCCGCTCACAACGGCAGCATCGTCACCGCTGGCCTTATTCCACCGGCGACCGTCTACGAAGTGCTGACCACGACACTCAATGGGGCCATCCTGGCGGCGAACAGTTCGGCTCTGCAGACCGGTATTGACTCGGCGAACACGGCGGTCGTGACGACGGCCATCATTCCCGGCGTAGTCAATAACACGTCCATCATTTTGATTGACGGCGAACAAATGCTGGTCACGGCCGGTTCGGGAACCGTGAATCTGACGGTCACTCGTGGAGTTGCCGGGACGGCGGTCGGCCACGGTGCCACGGCCACGGTGACATTGCTGAACGACTTGATCAACGTGACCGATACCACCTCCTTCACGACGACGAACACGCCTTACATTCGCATCGACAATGAAGACATGAAGGTGTTGGCCGTCGGAGTCAACACGTTAACCGTCTTGCGGGCAGCCAACGGCACCTCCAGCGCCGGGCATTCCAATTTGGCAACCGTGAACCGCGTCATCACGGCGACATTGGGGAGTTCCACTTCCACGGCCGCGAATATCGATAACGCATTGACAAGCGCCCTCACCACAGCCGGAATCACCGTGACTGCAGCGGACATCTTCACGTTCGGTGGATCGACCGGCGTGGCACCGGCCGGAGCGCCCGCATCGCCGGTCAGCCTGCAGTTCTTGACCAACTTGGGTAAACGCGACCTGCAACCATTGCGGATCGACACGTCCAACTTGGTCGGCGATGAAATCGACACCGTCACGGTGGGAAGTTCGTTCTTCGGAGGAAACTTCAGCCTGCAGTTCGTCAACACGGCAACCGGCGCTATCATCGGAACAGCGACCGGTGTGAATGCCATTCTCTACAACGACACGCAGGCCAGCGTTCAAGCGAAATTGGATAATGTCCTCGGCATCGGCAACAGCACCATCACGACCTTCAGCAACGTGGGCGGTCCCGGAACGGCGATTGGCTCATTCAACATCGAGTTCACCGGACAGTTACAGGATCGGGCCATCACGACCGCAGTATCGAGCGGTTCGGGAACTCTGCAGAACAATGAAGTTGACACTCTGTTTCTGTCTGGCGGTGTCCCCACCACAGGAAGTTTCACGCTCGGAATTGCGGCACCTGGAGTGAATGGCGGTGCGGCGATCAATGTTCCCAATCTCGGTGGTAACAGTGCGAATCTGACTGGGGCGCAAATTGAAGCCGCGATCAACAGCACCATTAATACGGCGTTGGGAACTGTGGCGGTGAATTATGTGACCGTGACACCGGCAGCAACCAACGTCAACAACAGCAACATCTTCACACAGCTAACGATCACGTTTCTTTCGGGCACGGCGTACGACGATCGCAATGTGACGCTGAGTTTTCCCGCCAACTCACTGAACAATGGCGCGACGCTCAACTCAAACACGACGATCAATGGTGGCACTGGCAACGCGACGGCGAGCGCCCTTCAAACGGGAGCTGCGGTCTTCGGAAATGTCGTGACGACACAAGACGGCAACCTGAGCGTATTCGACGCGCTCACGACGTTGCCTGGTGTGCCGCTCAGCCCAGTCACACCGGACATTCAAGTGACCGGCGGCGCTTTGCCGGGAAGCCCGGTGAATGTCACGTTCACCGGCGGGACGGCACATCCCGCGATGTTGGTCAACAACTTCAGCATGATCGCCAACGCGACGGCGGTGGTGGCGATCACCGGTACCATTGGCGATGGTCTGCCGGACAACTTCATCATCTCGAATCCCAGCGGCAATGCCGCGAACGGAAATTCGGGAGGCTTGAATAACAGCCTCGGACTGGCGTTCTCTCCGTTGGACGTCAACTTGTGGCATCCAACGATGAATCGCAGCGCGGATGTGGGTCACGGAATTCTGTCGGCCGTGGACAGTACGCGCAAACCGACCGACGCGAAGACCGCGCACAATTTGAACGAAGGCTTGGATTCCAAGGCGCAGGCCAACGAAGCTCTCGGTGGCGCGAGCATGTACTTCGGCTTCGAGCAATTTCGCGGAAACGGCGGTAGCGGCAACTCCAACTACTTTGCCTACCAAGCGGCCGATGGTCAGTTGGGTGTGCAGACCAGTAACGGTGGGTTTCCGAGTGCTTGGCAATCGGACCTCAGTTCGAATGCGAACATTCGCAATACCTACAATCTGCCGGGTGGTGCGTTCGGCAAGCTCTCGACCAACTCGTTCAGCCTTGCCGGGTATTCGGACCGGGACAAGCCGACGTTCTACTTCAGTTATTTCCTGGCGACGGAAGGAGCCACTGCGGGTGCGGCCGCCAAGACGATGCGCGACAGCGCGCGAGTCTTTGCTTCGACCGACGGAGGCAATACTTGGGTGCTCGTGGCGACAAACAACTCGTCACTGAGTTCCGAGTTGCCCAAGTTCCTGGATCACGACACGACGCTGAACGGCTCGCCGGTTCAGGAGTTGTTCGATAACACGGGGGCTTGGCGACAAGCCCGTGTGGATATGTCTCAGTTCGCTGGGCAATCAAACATTCAAGTCCGATTTGACTTCTCGACCGCCGGTAAGATTGGCACGTCAGCCACACTGCCTGGCGAAGACGTTGGCCAATTCTCGCTGGAGAAGACGGACACCACGGGAACGCGGGACGATCAGGATGCCGCACGTCAACGGGGACAGAACAATGCGTTTGAAGGCTTCTATGTGGACGATTTGATCGTCGGATTCTCGGAACGTGGCGAGATGGCGACGATGCCCGATGCGGGTGTAGCGGGAACGGCGCGAGGCGTTTCGACCTTCGATGATCTGTATGCCAATGGCCGCACCGCCATCACGAATTTGCCGACGCCCAGACCGAACATCTTCACTGTGGGGACGTATCAAGTCGAAGTGCGCCGCGGCACCGACTACGCGACACCGGTTAGTCCGAGCAAACCGGATTACACGATCGCTCAAACGTTCGATACGAACGACCGCATGATCGCCGGTCAGCCGGTCCAACAGTCTCCGTATGTCGAGACGTTCGACCTGGCCGACGAGTTCAACGACGCCGGCATCAAGCACACGCTGTTCGTGAACGGTGCGGCAGGGGGAGTCTTCGCGAACGGGAAAGTCGGAAGTATCACCAATTGGTCGGCCTCGACGACGAAATTCCAGTCCGCTCCAGAAAGCTGGGGATCCGGTGCGATTAGTTCGGGTCAGTATTCCAGCACTCGGTTGGTCAATCTCGCCACAGGTACCGGAAGCGTCACGTTCAATGTGATGGTTGACGCGGCCGCGAATCCGACGCCGATCATTGCAGCCACTGCGAATGCATTCCAGTTCTACATTGATGGAGTTCAACAGAACATTGTAGTTGCCGGCACGACGTTGCCGTTCAAGCAACTGCCCGGCACAGGAACTCCGACCCCCGCCTTTGTTCCGTTGTCGTTCAACATCACGGCCGGAACGCACACGTTTGAGTGGGTTTATGTCAAAGGAAATGCTTTCGTCAGCGGCACGACAGACGCCGCCTATCTCGACAACCTGGTGATTCCCAAGCCGGACAACCAAGCCGGCCGCTTGGGAGACCAGAATGTGCCACGCGAGCAAGGCATGGTCGTGATCGACGGCAACTTCGTTCACGACGTCTCGCAGAACGGCATCCTGTTCGAAGCCGGTGCTCGAGATACCTTGGGACAACAACAGAACAACTTCTCGTATCCCGGTGCGGTGCGCAACACACCCGTGACGCTGAATACCGCCCGGTTGGTGACGTCGGCGTTGATCACGAACAACGTGATCGCGAACTTCGGCCAGAACGGCATTAACTTCGGAGGCGACCCAATCTCGTCAGGCAATGGAGCAAATCCAGCCACCGCGGTGCCGATGGGCAAGATCGTCAACAACACGGTCTACGGAAAGAGCGCGGCGTTCACGAGTTTCGTGGACTTCTCCAGCGTGGCCAGTGCGGCCGAAGGTCTGCCGATTTCCAATCAGTTCGCCGCCGTGAACGGCGTGACGTTCCAATACTCGGACGGCACTTTCCCCCAACTTGCTCAAGTGGGACTCCAGGCGTATGGCGGCAATCCAACTCCCCGAGCGTTCGCGTTCTTTAATCCAACCAACGTTGACGACACGCTCAATAAAGGCCAACCAAATATCGGACAGTTCTTCCTGACAGACAACACACCGGGCGTTGGTGCCGCCGCCAACAATCCCGATCTGATCATCACCTACGCGGTGCCGACCGCGTCCGCATCAGCTTCGATTCTGGATATTGACGGCACGGAAAACTGGACGATTCAAGCTCTCGATGCAGCGGGCACGGTGATTGGTTCGATCTTCTTAGATCAGAATTCGGCGGGCGGCGGGGACGGCAATGCCGCTCCGTGGGCCTTCAACTTCCCGAACGCGGTGATTGCTTCGATCCGACTGATCGGCGGAAATCCCAGAGGACTGGGGTTCGCCAACTTCTATGCGTACGGCGGAACGGGCACCGGAATTCAGGTGTCGAACAGCGCCAGCCCGACGATTTTCAACAACATCATTAGCAGCACTGCCACAGGCATTTTGATTGATGCTTCGTCCGCCGCGCTGGCATCGCCACCTGATGTCACCTTTAACTTGTTCCAGAACAATGTGGCCAACGGGGCGACGGGTACTAACGCGGTTCTCGCCCCGACAACGGCACCGCTGTTTCTCAGCCCGCAAACGAACAACTTCTATTTGGCTCCCAGTCAGCTCAACAATCCGAACCAGGCGATCGACAGCTCGCTGGATGTGCGCGTGGCACGCGATCTCTACAAGAACGTCACGGTGCCGCTCGGAATCGCGCAGCAAGACATGTTCGCGCCGACTAACGACATCTACGGGCAGACGCGACTTGCAGACACCAGCCCGACCGCCGGTTTCAATCAGAAACCGCTCGGTGCTGGTCCCACCGCCACCAAGGATCGTGGTGCCATCGAACGAGCCGACTTCAGCGGCCCGACGGCATCGCTGTTCGTCGTGCCGGACGACAAGACGAAAGTGCCCGACAACGCCGCGAACATCGATCTCGATCCGACGCTGACCAGTTTCTCGATCGACAATCCGTCGCTGCTGACCAAGTTCATCGTCACGCTGACCGATCCGGGAACGTTCCCGAATGCCGGCGTCGGTGTGTTCGATGCGGCGGCCGGACTGGTGAGCGGTACTGCCTTCACGCTGCGGCAGATCGACGTCAGCAATTACACAAACCTGCCTGCCGGGCGTCTGTTGGTGCAGAACGTCGATTACACCTACGCCTACAACGCGAACACCAACGAGGCGATCTTCACTTCGCTGACCGTGTTCCCGGTCGAAGCGCGATACAACATTTTGCTGGATCAAACTCAGATTCAGGACACCGCCGGTAACACCCTGCAACCGAATCAACTCGACGGCACGACGCAGTTCAACATCCTGGTGACCAACGGCAAGAATGATCCGCCGGCGATCGCGCTGCCGCTGACTCCGACGACTCCGGAAGACATCCCGATCACGCTCAGCGGAGCCGGCGCGATCAAGATCACCGATCCCGATGCGTTCCTGAACGACGGTGATTTGCAAGTCGTGCTGACGGCGACCAACGGGACGTTCTCGTTGAACACGGCGGGGATCGCGGCGTTGGACTTCTCGTACAACGACGCCTTCGGCACTGGCATCGGCGACGGCACGAACGACGCGCTGATGCGCTTCCGCGGCACGCTGGTCGAGATTCAGGCCGCGATGGACGGATTGACGTTCACTCCGGGAGCGGACGCGAACGACTCGTTGGGCACGGGAGTCGCGCCGAACGATGACATCCATCTCGACGTTTCAGTGAACGACCTGGGGAATTACTGGGTCGATCCGGTGAACGGTTTGCTGGATTCACCGCAGACCGCCGCGACCACGCTGCACTTCATCGTGACTCCGGTGAATGACGCGCCGGTCTTCACAATGCCCGCGACGTTCACGGTCAACGAAGACGAAACGGCGGCCAACATTGCCGCGTTCGGTCAGATGCTCGCGACGAATCTTGGCCCCGGCCCGGTGCCGACGGCCGATGACGAATACGGTCAGACGTTGACCTTCACGCTGACGGCGAAAACGGCTGCTGACACGGCGAAGGCGTTAACGACCTTCGCGACCGGGCCGACACTGACGGTCAAGACTCAGACGTTGTCCCTGACTGCTGGAATCGGCGCGATGACGCTGACGCTCAGCAGCGTAGCGCAGTTCAGCACGCTGACGGCTCCGTTCAAGATTCAAATTGGATCGGGAGCTACGTTGGAAACACTGACGGTCAACTCCATTGGACTCGGCAATGTGCTCAACCTCGCGGTGGGAACTCTGTTCGCTCACACGGGAGCTGTGGGTGGATTCGTCGGCGAATTGGTGACGCACTCGGACTTGGCCTTCACGCTCATCAACAATGCGAACGGCGTTGTGAATTACAACGTCGTGCTGGCCGACAACGGTTCCGGCGTGGCACCGAATATCAACGCCAGTGCCAGTCAATCGCTGGCGATCACGATCACGGCGGTCAACGACGAGCCGATCCTCACCTTCGGAGTTGCTCCGACCGTGAACGAAGATGTCGCCATCCAAACAGTTCCAGGCTTTGTCACGTTCAATGACGGCGATCCAGAAGTCGTGCAGACTTGGACCTCCGCGACGATCGTGAGCGCGTCTTCGGATCGCGGTTGGTCCCAAGTGGGTGCCGTCGGGGCGATCTTCTCGGCAATCTCAATCAACACCGCGAACGGTAACCTCAGCTACACGCTAATGCCGGATGTCAACGGGACGATCACGGTCACGGTCACGGCAACGGACAGCGGCTTGAGTGCTCCGCCGCCAAATGACAACTCCGTCACCACGACGTTCACACTCAACGTGAATCCGGTCAACGACAAGCCGGCGATGACAATTACCGGGGTGAATTCGCCGTTCAGTTGGCAACCGGTTGCGGCGACGGCCCAGAGTATTCAAACCGAATTGAATTTTTCCACGCCCGATTTCGCCGTCGGCAAAAATGCCTCAGCGATTGATGAAGTGCCCCCCGCTGATCCGGTTACGCCACAGGCTGTCCTGGCCTACACCGTGCTGTCCGGGCCGGACACGATCTTCGGCAATTTGGCGTTCGCACCGGGTGGCTCACCGACGATCAATCCCGCGACGGGAACATTGACCTACACCACCGCCGCCGGAGCTCCGACCAGCGGCATCGCGGTGATCAGCGTTCAGATGCAAGACAACGGCGGCACATTGCTGGGCGGTGTCGATCTGGCCGATCCGGTTGATTACTACATCGCTGTTGGCGTCCCCGTGCTGCCAACCGTCTACAACCTCGGCCCGGACAACATCACCTTGGTGGTTAATCTGAATGGCGTTGGTGCGGCGGACGATACCCTGGAAATCCACAACTCAACGGGCTATGTGGGAGCGGGTCCAACCGCGTTACTGCAATCGTACTTGTTCACCTCATTGACGGGCGGCTTGCTGGTTCGAGGCAACTCGAACAACAACACCATCACCTTCGATTACGCGAACGGTGCGCCGATTCCCGATCCTTCGACGCCGGGAGTGATCCTCAGCGGCGGCTTGGGAACCGATGCCATCCGGCTCATGAACGGAGTGGTGACGTCGGTGGTCGATACGTTCTCGAAGACGGATCAAGGGGTGATCTCCGTCACCGACGCCGGCGGAACGCGAGTCATCAATTACATCCAATTTGAAACGCCGATCGTCGACAGCCTGAGTACGCTGAGCCGGACGTTCAATTTCTCCGGAGTCAACGACGACATCGCGCTGAGCGATTCCGGGACGAATAACGACGGGGTCAGCACGATCAGCAGCACGTTGGTGGGATCGCCCGCCACAAAGACCGGCTTGGGAGCCACGTTCACGACGGCGGCCGGTGCGACACTCACGGTCAATGCCGGAAATGGCAACGATATTCTGCGAGTCAACGGTTACGACACCACGATCGCGACCACCAGCTTCAACGGTCAGGTTGGCAATGATCTGCTGATCGGCGGCGCGGCTGGCAATAACTTCGTAATCAGCGGCGGCAACTCTGGTACGCTGAACGGCGGAACGAAGGCGTTCGCAACATTTGAGAGCCTGCAAGGTGGAGCGGGTGCGGACAGCTTCGCGTTTGCGGGGATCGCTGGCACCATCAGCGGCACGATCGACGGACAGGCTGGCAACAACACCCTGGATTACTCGGCCTTCGGAGCCGGGAGTCCCGTGACCGTGAATTTGACGACGGCATCTGCCACGAATGTGACTGGTGGTCTGGTCTTGAACGCGACCAGCTTGATGTCCACGTTGATTGGCGGAGCCGCAGGCGACACTCTGACGGGCAACGCGATCTTGGCAACCAGTCTCGTGGGCAACGACGGCGGAGACACTCTGACCGGCGGCACGGCGGGTGACACGCTGGTTGGCGGCAACGGCAATGACTTGCTGACGGGTGGAGCGGGGAACGATTCGATCAGCGGCGGCAACAACGATGACACACTCGTCGATGGCTCAGGCAATGACAGCCTTGATGGTGGCACGGGCAACGACACCTTCGTGCTCACGCCGGGTTCGGCGGACGTGCTGGACGACGCGGGCGGCACCAACACGCTGGACTTCAGTCTGGCGTCAGCGGGCATCGGCTCGGCAGCCACGCCATTCAACTTGGATAATGTCGGACTCACAGCGGCTGCGGTGCAGACGGTCTTTGCCGGCAACACCGTGCAACTGGCGAGCGGCACGTATCACAACTTCATTGGCTCGGCCTTCGATGACTACGTGAAAGTCACCTCGAACGTTGTGGTTCGCAACGTCAACGGCGGTGTCGGTAACGATCAACTGATCGGACCGGACTTCGCCGACACGTGGAACATCACCTCGCAAAACGGGGGAACGATCACCGGCTTCATGACGTTCTCGAATGTCGAGAACCTGACCGGTGGCACGCAGTCGGACAGCTTCAACTTTGCCGATGGCCTGTTCGGAGTCAGCGGTGTGATCGACGCCGGCGGTGGCATCGACACCTTGAGCTATGCGGCGTACACGACGCCGATTGGCGGCGCGGTCACGGTTGTGCTGTCCGCCAGCGGAACTGGAACGGCGACGCACACGGGCGGGATCATCAGCATCGAATCGGTGGTCGGTGGTGACGGCAACGATACGCTGACGGGATCGACGAACAATGACACGCTCGTCGGCAACGGCGGTAACGATTCGCTGAGCGGCGGCGACGGCAACGATTTACTGTCCGGAGGATCTGGGAACGACACGCTGTCGGACGGACTTGGGAACGACAGCTTGGACGGTGCGGCGGGAGACGATGTCTACGTACTGACGCCGACCGGCAGCGACACCGTCAACGACAGCAGCGGTTTGGATACGCTCGATTTCAGCAACTCGACGGCGGCGATTGGCTCGGCCGTGACACCGTTCAGTCTCGACAATGTGTTGACTCCGCAAACGCTGTTCGCGGGAGCCGCATTGCGATTGATCGGCGGAACGTTTGAAGGCTTCGTCGGTTCGTCATTCGGCGATACGGTGCAGGCGGCGGTGATTGGTTTGCCGCGAACGATCAACGGCAACGGCGGCAGTGACACGCTGCTGGGCGGCAATGTCGTCAACAATTGGCACATCACGGCTCCGAACGGCGGCGACATCGGCACGCCGGCTTCGTACTCGTTCAGTAGTATCGAGAATTTGGTCGGCGGCACATCGACGGATGCGTTCCAGTTCAGTGGAGCGGGTCAGTTGCAGGGCACGATCAACGGCGGATTGGGGACCGACTCGATTGATTACTCGCCGCTGATCAGCGTGGTCTCGGTGAATTTGGGGACGGCGGCGGCTTCGCTGATCAACGGCGGTGCGGTCGCGGCATTCTTCGGCATCGAAAGCTTCATCGGCAGCAGCGCGGTGGGGAACGATTCGCTGACCGGCCCGAATGCGGCGCGTCAGTGGAACATCAACTCGGCGAACGCGGGGACGATCGACAGCATTCCGTCGGGAACGTTGGTCAGCTTCAGTTCGTTCGAGAATCTGACCGGCGGCACCGCGGCGGACACGTTCATCCTGGCCAACGGCGTGGGAGTCACGGGGACAGTCAACGGTGGCACCGGAGCCGCGATCGATACGCTCAGTTACGCTGGCTACAGCACGCCGGTGTTCGTCAACCTCACGACCAACACGGCCTTCAATCTCGGTGCTCAGATCAACTTCGAATCGTTCATCGGCGGCTCGGCCGGCGACACGTTCACGGGACCGACGCAGGCGAACACCTGGAACATCACCGCGGCCAGTACGGGCACGGTGACCAACGTCAATAACACCCTGTCGTTCGCCAGCTTTGAAACGCTGGGTGGCGGCAACAGCAGCGACAACTTCATCTTCGCCAGCGGTGCTTCGATCGGTGGCATCAACGGTGGACCGGGCAACGATTCACTCGATCTGTCGAGTCTCCCCGTCGTTCGGACGGTGACGCTCATCGGCACGACGAATGACGGCTTCAGTGGTAACGATGCGGCGATCACCAGTGGCTTCACCGGAATCAACGCGATCACGGCCACCGCGCTGACGCCTGATTCGCTGATCTCGACGATTGCAGCGCCGACGACGTGGAATCTCGGTGTGACCAACAGCGTGGTCATCAGCGGCCAAACGCTGAACTTCAGCTTGTTCGACAGCTTCACCGGCGGCAACAGCGGCAACACGTTCAACATCAACGGACCCGTCACCGCCAATCTGATCGGCGGCAGCGGAGATGATGTCTTCAACTTCAATGGCAGCGGATCACTGACCGGTTTCATTCAGGGCAATGCTGGCAACGACACCCTGAGCTTCGGCGGTGTCAGCGCAGGGCAGACCATCACACTGCTCAGCGCGGATGCGACCGGATACACCGGCACGGACGGGCTGATCAGCGGCGGCTTCAGCGGCATCAACACGCTGGCCGGCAGCAACGGTACGGACACGCTGATCGGGCTGAACGCTCCGTCAACGTGGACCGTCGGAACCGCACTCGATCCGTCATTCCGCAGCTACGCCTCGGGAAGCCCCACAGTCTTTACGTTGATCTTCTCAAACATCGAGAACTTGAACGGTGCCGGCAATGCCGACACCTACAACGTCACCGGCACGCAGAACGTCAATCTGGACGGTGGAGCCGGCGACGATTCGTTCAACTTCACCGACGGTGCGTCGATCACCGGAAATCTGGTGGGCGGAGCACACGTCATCGGTGACACGCTCAGCTATGCCGGCAACACGACTCCGGCGACGGTGAATCTCAATAACCTGACGGGGATCGAGACGGTCATTGGCGGCAACGGCAGCGATACGCTGATCGGGTTGATCTCCGGCAACAACTTTGCGATCACCGGCTTCAACAGCGGCACTGTGGGCGGCGTCGTGTTCCAGAGCTTCGAGAACCTGAACGGCTCGAATGGCAACGACACGTTCAACTTCTCCGATGGCGGCCAACTGTCGGGCGCGATCGGCGGTGGCTTGGGAACCGACACCCTAGACTTCTCGCTGATGACAAGCCCGCGCATTGTCACGCTAACGGGCGTGGGAACGATCGACGGATTCAACGGGATCGAATCGGCGGTGGCGGGTGGATTCCAAGACATCAACGTTCTCGTCGGCAGCTCGGCAGCCAACGATCAACTGTTCGGTCTGGATTTGGTCGGCAACGCGGTGGCCACTTGGGCGATCAACAGCACGATGACGTACACGGCCCTTGGCCGCACACTGACCTTCTCGGCGTTCGAGACGATGACGGGCGGGACGGGCAACGACGACTTCACGATCACCGGAGCACGCACGGGCAACTTGCACGGCGGCGGCGGCGGTGGATTGGATTCGTACCGATTCACAGCCGGAGCAACGTTGAACGGCAACATCGACGGCGATGCGGGCAACGACACGCTGAGCTTCGAGTTCTACACCTCGGCCGTGACCGTGACGCTCAACGAAAATCTCCCGAATGGATACGGCGGTTCGGTGGCTCTGTCATCGAACAATGCCAACGTCCTGACCAGCTTCCACAACATCGACACGGTGATCGGCGGCTCGGCGAACGACACGCTCATCGGCATCAACGACGTCGCGGCTTGGGAAGTCGACGGCACCAACCGCTACAGCACTCCGAACTCGACGATCGACGAAGGACATTACCTCTCCTTCAATTCGTTCGAGAACCTCGGCGGCGGCAGCGCGAGTGACACGTTCGTCGTCACCGGTAATCAGACGGTCAACCTGTCGGGCAACGACGGCGACGACAGTTTCATCCTGACGACTTTCAGCACCTTGAACGGCACGATTAACGGTGGGAACGGCTACGACACGTTCGACCTGTCGGGCAAGACGACCTCTCAGACGATCAACATCAGCAATCTGAGCAGCATCGAAAATCTGATTGGCAGCACGGCGTCCGACACGCTGGTCGGACCAAATTCGGCGACGACCTTCATCATCAGCGGTTTCAACAGCGGTACGGCCGGAACGATCGGCTTCACGGGCTTCGAGAACCTGCAAGGTGGTACGGCCGGGGACAGCTTCCAATTCCTCGACGGCGGTTCGCTCAGCGGTGCGATCAACGGTGGCACGGGCAGCGATGCTCTGCGATTTACCGACATGACGTCGTCGCGGGCCATCACGTTGACGGGACTCGGTGTGAATGACGGATTCGCCGGCACGGTGGGAGCGACTCTGGGCAGCTTCACGAACATCGACTCGTTGTTCGGCAGTAGCTCGGGGACCAGCGACTCGGTTCGCGGCGTGAACGTGGCGGCGACGTGGAGTTCCAGCGGTGCGACGATCAACTACACAACGACTCGCACGATCAATCTGTCGAATGTCGAGACTCTGCTGGGTGGCACGCTGGCCGATCTCTTCACGATCGGGGCCGCCTCCATCGTCACGACGATCGACGGTGGCGATTCGGGTGACACGATCAATGCGGCGGCGGCCATTCTCGACATGACTCTGTTGGGTGGTACTGGCAACGACACAATCTCCAGTGGTTTGGGCAATGATTTCATCGACGGCGGATTGGGAACCGACCAACTGACCCAGACGGTCGATGCCGATCAAACGCTGACCGACAGCACCGCGACCGGCATGGGTGGCGACACGCTGGCAAGCATCGAACGGGCGCAGCTCACGGGCGGCTTGTCCGCGAACAATATCGACGCCAGCGGGTTTAGCTTTGGTGCCACGCTGATTGGTTTGGGTGGCAACGACACGATCACCGGTGGTTCGGGTAATGACTCGATCAGTGGCGGTGACGGCACGGACTCGGTCAGTGGCGCTGACGGCAACGACACGGTCGATGGCGGCAACGGCGACGGGGACATGGTCTCTGGTGGAAGCGGTAACGATGTGCTGACAGGTGGCGCGGGACTCAATGACCGCGTCGTTGAGATCGGCTTCACGGGCACCGTCACTCTGACGAGCACGACGATGACCGGCAGCCTGGGAAGCGATTCGATCGGCGGATTTGAATCGGCCTCGCTGGTCGCTGGTGCCGGCAACGATGTGATCAACACGAGCGCCTTCACCGGCAGCGTTTACTTGGACGGCGGCGACGGCAACGACACGGTGACAAGCGGTTCGGGGAACGACACGTTGGTCGGCGGCAATGACAACGATGTTCTCAACGGCGGAGCGGGGAACGATAGCCTGGATGGTGGAGCCGGCAACGACTCACTCACCGGCGGCCTGGGGAACGACACGATCAACGGCGGCACGGACATTGATCTGCTGATCGAAGCGGGCGATGTGAGCATGACGCTGACGAATGGTTCTCTGGCAGGTCTGGGTACCGACACCTTGTTGAACATCACGAACGCGATGCTGACCGGTGGCATCGGCAACAACGTCATCATTGCCAGCACGTTCTCCGGTTCGGTGACGCTATCTGGCGGATCGGGCAACGACTCGCTGGTCGGCGGCGGTGGGAATGATTCGATCGACGGCGGAGCCGGACTCGACACGCTGCGAGGCAACGCCGGCAATGACACGATCCGCGGCAGCGACGGCAATGACTCGATCGACGGTGGCGATGGCGACGACGATCTGAACGGTCAGCTTGGCGACGACACGGTCTTCGGTGGACTCGGCAGCGACAGCATCACCGGTGATCTTGGCAACGATTCACTCGACGGCGGAACTGGTGTCGGCATTGATCGCCTGAGCGAAACGGGGAACGTCAATCTGGTTCTGACCGCAACGCAACTCACCGGGTTGGGAACCGACACGGTCAAGAACTTCGAATCGGTGGTGCTCACCGGTGGAGCCAGCGCGAACACGATCAATGCGACCGGATACACCGGTGCGGTCTCGATGTTCGGCCTCGGCGGAAATGACACACTCATCGGTGGCAGCGGCAGCGATTCTCTGGACGGCGGCGACGGCAACGATCAGCTCACCGGTGCTCTCGGCAACGACACGCTCAACGGCGGCAACGGCACCGATCTGCTGAAGGAAACGGGGGCGACGAACCTCGTGCTGACGTCGACATCGCTGACGAATGCCACGTTGGTTGGTCTCGGCAGCGACATGCTGATCGTGATCGAGTCCGCCAATCTGGCTGCGGGAGCGGCGAATGCGACGCTCGACGCGGGCTTGTTTACCAGCGGCCCAGTCACGTTGACCGGTGGAGCCGGCAGCGATTCGCTCATCGGTGGTTCGGGTAACGACTCGATCAACGGCGGCAGCGGAGGCAAGGACACGATCCGCGGTGGTGACGGCAACGACACGCTGGATGGCGGAGCCGGTGGGACGACGGTTGGGACCGTTCCGTCTTCCGCAGCGGCCAATCGCGATGACATCATTCATGGCGATGCTGGAAACGACAGCATCCTCGGCCAGGGAGGCAACGACTTCCTCTTCGGCGAAGCGGGTAACGATACGATCGACGGCGGCGATGGCCACGACGTCATCGACGGTGGTGATGGTGCGGACAGCATCATGGGTGGTCTCGGTAACGATGCCATCCGTGGTGGTGCCGGCAACGACACGCTCAATGGCGGCGACGGCAACGATTGCATCTTGGGCGGAACCGGAGCCGACAACATCATCGGCGGCAACGGCAACGACGTGCTGCGAGGCGAGGGTGACAATGACACCATCTCCGGCCAGGCTGGGACCGACTCGCTGGATGGCGGTGCGGGAGCCAATACCTATGTCAGTACTGCTGGTGACTCCATCGGCGATTACTCGGCGATCTTCTCGGATCTGAACTTCGACGCCTTGATCTCTGCCATCCCGTAATCGCCGCGGGGATGACTCACCACGAACAACCCGGAGACCGCTTGGTCTCCGGGTTTTTTCGTGTCGTGTGGCGGATGCGTCTCACATCCGTCGCATGATGTCGCGGCCAATGAGGCATCCTGTCTCGCCGCGCAGCGGCTCGCTACATTCCGCCCGCGAACACATTCTTCAATTCACTCACAGCGGTACTCTGCGGATGACCTCGTTCACTTATCAATCGGCCGGAGTTGATCTCGGCTTGTACAACCAGGCGATGGAGCGACTGCCCGCTCTGATGAAGCGGACCCACACGCCACGAGTTATTGACTTGGCCGACGGCTTCGCCGGTCTCTTGCGGTTGGACTCGTCGCGCTACACCGACCCGGTGCTCGCGTCTGGGACGGACGGCGTCGGGACGAAGTTGAAGGTCGCGATTCACGCCAAGAAGTTCGACACGGTCGGCATCGACCTTGTCGCGATGTGCGTCAACGACGTGCTTTGCGTCGGGGCCGAACCGCTGTTCTTTCTCGATTACCTCGCGCTGGGCAAGGACGATCCAGACCTGATCGCGACGCTGGTGTCTGGAGTTTCGGCCGGCTGTATCGAAGGTCAATCCGCGCTGCTCGGCGGCGAGACGGCGATCATGCCGGACATGTACGCCGCCGGTGACTTCGATATGGCCGGCTTCAGCGTCGGCGTGGTCGATCGTCCGAAGCTCATCGACGGCAAAGCGGTTCGCGCGGGAGACGTCGTGATCGGCATCGGCTCGACGGGGTTTCATTCCAACGGCTACAGCCTCGTCCGCAAAGTTGTCTTCGATCACGCGAAGCTGGATGTCGCGACGCACGTCGCGGAACTCGGCCGCACCGTCGGCGACGCGCTGCTGGAGCCGACTCGGATTTACGTTCGACCGGTTCGCGCTGTCTTGCAGTCCGCGCCGGCGGGTTCGATTCACGGACTGTGTCACATCACCGGTGGCGGACTCGAAGAAAACATTGAACGCATCTTGCCGGCGAACGTGCGCGTCCGCATCAACACAGCTTTGTGGGAACGCTTGCCGGTCTTCGATTGGCTGCAACGGCTCGGCAACATCGACCGTGCTGAGATGTTCCACGTCTTCAATATGGGGATCGGCTTCACGCTGATCGTCGATCCGACCGTCGTCGATTCCGCCCGCCGGCAACTCGCCGCAACGCAACTTCCCAACTGGATCATCGGCGACGTCGTCGAAGGCAAACGCGGCGTCGAGCTGACTTGACGGAGGACGGGCACTTTGGCTCGTCCATGTCCCGCTGTCACACGGAAATCGTCGGACAAGATCGCCCGACCTCCAGAATCTCGCAAGGTTCTATGCGTTACTACGTTCGTGTTTGGCTGATGTTCTTTCGCAACGCGCTCATTCGCGAGCTGACGTTTCGAGGTAACTTTGTCATCACGATTTTGACGCGGATGTTTTGGTTCGTCGCGCAACTGACGATGTTCGAGATCATCTATCGGAACGTCGGTGCGATCGGCGACTGGTCGCGGCCGGAGTACTTCGCGTTCATGGCGACCGGCATGTTGATCAACGCGCTGGTCGAGGCGTTCTTCATGCCCAACGCGGCGAATTTTTCCGAGCTGATTCGTTCCGGCAATCTCGACTTCGCGCTCTTGAAACCGATCGACACGCAGTTCCTGATCTCGTTCGAGAAAATGGACCTGGCGATGTTCAATCAGATTCTGCTGGCGGGGGTGTTGCTGGGTTACTCGCTGATCACACTGGGCCGGCCGATCGCGGCGTGGCAGGCCGGGTTGTACGTGCTGTATCTGGGTGTCGGCGTCGCGTTTTTTTACAGCCTGATGATCGTGCTCGCGAGCACCAGCATATGGCTGGGCCGTAACCAAGGGCTGTACGACTTCTG